>CAIVCU010000195.1 GCA_903904495.1 uncultured Chlorobiaceae bacterium | reverse complement strand
TACACGAGAGATAATCACCCCCTTCATAAGCTGGATTGTCTCTTTTGAATGATCATGATTATAGTCAACTGAAGTAAAAATGCTTTTTCTCTCTAAAATTCTTCCCTTGCTGGTTCTCCCTTTGGGATTGAGTATCATATGCATGCTGGCTGGTCTTCAGTTGCGCAAAAGTGTTTTGCTGTGTTATGGGGTTCTTGTCCTTTGTATCTTCAGTATGCCTGTTATAAGTAATGCTTTGATGCGCCTTGTTGAGGGTTCATCCAGGAAAGCGCCTGTGCGTGTTGTGCCAAAAGCTGATGCGATTGTTGTTCTCAGTGGAATGATTCATCAGGTTGATGGAGCGCCATTAGGTGAGTGGGGTGATGCCGTTGATCGTTTTGAAGGCGGAATCGACCTTTTCAAAGCAGGGAAAGCTCCAGTAATCGTGTTTACCCGTGGGCAGATTCCGTGGCGCTCCAATGAGATTCCATAAGGTGAATTGCTTGCAAAGAGGGCGGTCTTGCTTGGTGTTCCCCAACAGGCGATCTGGTTAACAGAGAAGGTTAGTAATACTGCCGATGAGGCCATGGCAGCCCGGAAATTATTGAGGGTTAAAAAAGGAGACAGGAAAAATATTATTCTTGTCACCAGTGCCTATCACATGCGAAGAGCTCAGTTATTGTTTGAAAAAGTGGGGTTTACGGTTGCTCCCTATCGTGTTGATTATCAGGCGGATGATAAATCTCCAATGACCCTTTTAAGTTATTTGCCAAATGGAGAATCGCTTGAAAAGTCAGAGATGGCTTTGCGTGAGGTGATCGGTTGGGTCTTTTATTGGGGACGAAGTTTTTTGAAGCTCGATTGAGTAGGAAAGAATAAGGTTGTAAACAGTTTGGTATAATTAATGATGGAGGTGTGATGAAAAGGTTGCAATTTGTTTTTGTAGCTTTCCTGTTATTTATATTGAACAGTGCTGTATGGGCAGAAGAGTACAGGAATGTTGAGGTTAAAAAGGTACTTATTTCTTCTGTCGCCAGTAATGGTCAGTCGTTGACCTATCTTCAAACCCCGCAGCCTGAAGTTACGGTTATTGTTGTTCGTGTTCCTCCGGGGGGTTCAACCGGCTGGCATCAGCATTCTGTTCCTGTATATGCCTATATACTGGAAGGGGTGCTTAATGTTGAAATCAAGGGTGGCAGAACCTATGTTTTCAAAAAGGGTGATGCGATTCTTGAAGTGATGAATACGCTTCATAATGGATTTAATACAGGGAGCGAACCGGCATCTCTTGTAGTGTTTTATACTGGAGCTGTAGGGGTGCCGAATGTGGTCAAAGAAAAGGTTGAGCCAGATGCTTCTCAGCCTTGATGGAGGAATATTATTAAATCATGCAGGAATTAATGCCGGAAAGTAATATTGCAGTTGGCCTGGATATAGGGACAACTAAAATATGCGTTATTGTGGCCGAACGTGATGAGTACTGCAAACTGAATGTACTTGCTCAAGGATGTTCTTATGCTGATGGTCTTCGGAGAGGGACGGTTGTCAATATCAACAAGACAGTTGAGGCTATTAAAGCTGCTGTCGCTGATATTGAACATGAGACCTCTCTTGTTATTCATGGTGTCAATGTGGCACTTTCTGGAGCACATGTCCATTGTATTGAAAGTAGTTCGGAAATCAGTATCAATCAGACGGGTATAGTTAATGAGTCGGATGTAAATCGGTTTCTGGAGATGGCAAGATCTAATATCCGGAATCTTGTTATCGATCATGAAATTATTCATGTCATTCCGCAGGAGTTTATTGTTGACGATCAGGACAGGCTTCTTGATCCCATAGGTATGGCCGGAACGACAATGAGAGGAAG
>CAIVCU010000194.1 GCA_903904495.1 uncultured Chlorobiaceae bacterium | reverse complement strand
TTAGATAAAGGTACAAGGCCTTATGTGCGGGCTGCTGATACCCAGAAATGCATCAGGGCATCAGGCAAGCATAATGATCTTGAGGATGTTGGCAGGGATACCTACCACCATACTTTTTTTGAAATGCTCGGCAACTGGTCTTTTGGCGATTATTACAAGGTTGAGGCAATAACCTGGGCATGGGAACTCCTCACAGCAGTATGGACGTTACCTAAAGAGCGTCTTTACGCTACAGTTTTTCATGATGATGATGAGAGCTTTCAGATATGGCAGAAACATACAGATATTGATCCGGATCATATCATTCGATTTGGTGAAAAAGACAACTTCTGGGAAATGGGTGAAACAGGCCCGTGCGGTCCATGTTCTGAAATTCATATCGATCTCACTGAGGATGCTTCAGGCCGCAGTCTTGTTAATATTGGAGATTACCGTGTCATCGAACTTTGGAATCTTGTTTTCATTCAGTATAACCGCCAAAGCGATGGACGCCTGGAGCCGCTCCCGAAGAAACATGTCGATACCGGCATGGGGTTTGAGAGGGTGGCCGCGGTTCTCCAGGGTAAAGGGTCAAACTACGATACGGATGTTTTCAAGCCGCTGTTTGACCGTATAACCGAAATTACCGGTGTTCGGTATGGTGCGTCAATGGATGATCCTCTGGACATTGCCATGAGGGTTATTGCCGATCATGCACGCACACTGACTTTTGCGCTTTCAGACGGAGCCATGCCTTCCAATGAAGGACGTGGTTATGTGCTGCGCCGCATTCTCCGCCGTGCCCTGCGTTATTCAAAAAATCTCGGTTATAACGAACCGATTCTTCATCAGCTTGTCGGTACCCTTGCCGACTCCATGGGCGATGTTTTTCCTGAGCTAAAGAAGCAGCAGGATACAGTCAGAAAAATCATCAAAGCTGAAGAGGAGAGCTTTATTGTTACACTGGACAGGGGAATTGAAATATTCAACGATGTCATCGAAAAAGTCCGTTCAGACAATGGTAGGACCATTAATGGCCAGGATGCATTCAAACTTTATGACACCTACGGTTTCCCTTTCGATCTGACTCGTCTTATGGCTGCTGATGTTGGCTTTGAGGTCGATGGCGAAGGTTTTGAACACGCTATGCAGCTGCAGAAAACGAGGGCAAGAACCGACCGCAGGGAAAAGCAGCATGTTGAGGATGACGGAGCTGAGTGGCTATGGTTCAGTGAGGTGCATTATACAATATTTGCCGGTTATGATCACCTTGGGATGCCTGTCATGATTAACGGTGTCAAGCATGTTAAAGGCAAACTTCTTGTCGTGCTTGATCAAACTCCATTCTATCCAGAAAGTGGTGGTCAGGTGGGTGATCGGGGCTGGATTGAGAGTGGCAGATACCGCCTTCAGGTGACTGACACCATCAAGGATGGCGATTCCATTGTCCATGTTATCAGCACTGTTTTCGATAAGATTCTCGATACAGCCGTCAATCCGGACGATATGACGATTGACGGTGACCAGTTATCTGCTGAAGCCTCTGTGGACAGGCATGTTCGTCTGGATACCGAGAGAAATCATACAGCAACACACTTGCTCCATGGTGCCCTTCGAAGGATATTGGGACAGCATGTTCAGCAGAAAGGATCGTTTGTCAATGCCGAACGTCTTCGTTTTGATTTCAGCCACTTTTCCAAGCTTACCGATGTTCAGCTTGAAGAGGTTGAAGCAGAGGTGAATGAACAGATCAGAACGTCTGAAGAGGTGCTCAAGCATTCAGACGTTCCTTATGATGAAGCGATAGCGAAGGGCGCCCTTGCATTTTTTGGCGACAAGTATGCCGACAACGTAAGAGTGGTTGAAGTTCCCGGTATCTCTGTTGAGCTGTGTGGGGGCACCCATGTAGATAATATTGGTCGGATTGGGCTTTTTAAAATCGTGAGTGAAACCTCTGTTGCTTCAGGCGTCAGGCGTATTGAGGCTTTAACCGGCAAATCTGCTGAAAAGCTCTTGTGGAATGAGTACCGCGAACTCCAGCAGGTTCGTCATCTGCTGAAAGCAAAAGGAGATGAGTCTCCATCAGAGAGGGTTGCCGAATTGATGGAGGCCAAAAAAGAGCTTGAAAAGCAACTTCAGGATGGAAAAATTGCTTCGCTTCTCAGCACACTTGCGGCCGAACTTAATGCATCTCCTGATATCGGCGGTTGCCGGATTATGACAAAAGTTGTCGATGATGTGGATGCTGATATACTGCGTCAGGCCGCTCTTGCCCTGCGTGAACTGCTGCCCTGTTCTGCAGCTCTGTTCTGCAGTGTGGAAGATGGAAAAGTATCATTGGTCAGCTTTGTTTCCGACAAGGCTGTCCGGGAACTCGGTCTTGATGCCGGAAAATTGATTCGTGAGGCAGCGAAGTGCGTGCAGGGTGGCGGTGGAGGCAAGCCAGAGTTTGCTACTGCCGGTGGCAAAAACCTTGACGGAGTCCCCAGAGCCCTTGAGCTCTATACCGTCTCGGTAAAGGCTGCGCTGCAGGGATGAAGAAACACCGATATACTGGTTTGCTGGTTCTTGACTGCTTTTTCGGGCGATGCACAAAACCTTCTTGCGAGAGCTGCGCTTTTGGGCTTGTCCGTTCACTGCGCATTTCTCTCAAGTCGCGTGCGATGCAGAAAAAAGAAGAATCCTCCGTTGGAGCGGTCGGTTCATGGGATAAACCCGAGACAGCGACGGTGCACGTCACGGCGACGCTACAGAAACAGGATGCGACTAAAAAACGGAAGCGGCTGCTCGCTCCAAGGGAGGAGATTGCGTGGTATCCGACGATCAAGCCGGAGCTTTGCAATGGTTGCGGCGACTGCAAGGTTCTCTGCAAACCGGGCGTGTTCGAGTTGGGCGAGCCAGATCCCACAGGCATTCACCGTCCGAAACTGATTGTCGGGCATCCTTATAATTGCCTCGTGCTTTGTACCCGATGCGTACCTGTCTGTACCTCCGGAGCTATTGTCCTCCCTCCGAAAGAGGAGTTTGAGCATTTTGTTGAGTATGTTGACTGACCGAAAGGTCGTCGCGGTCTCTGAATCCCATCAGGTAAAGAATTGCATCTAACCCTAGGGTTGATATAGCCTGCTTTGCACTTTCTCTGACAATCGGTTTTGCTCTAAAGGCGATACCGAGTCCTGCTTTTCCAAGCATCGGCAGGTCATTGGCGCCGTCACCGACCGCAATGGTCTGCTCCAGCCGTATTTTTTCCTTTTTCGCGATAAGCTCCAGCAGTTCAGCTTTTCTTTTTCCATCAACGATCTGCCCAAGTACCTTACCGGTTAAGCGGCCCTCTTCGATTTCCAGCGTGTTGGCGTAGACGTAATCGATATTGAGCTTTTTTTGCAGGTAGTGGCCAAAATAGGTGAATCCACCTGAAATGACCGCTGTTTTAAATCCAAGGTTGTGAAGGTTATGGAAGAGCGTTTCAGCCCCTTCAGTAAGCTGAAGTCTTTGGGCAATGGTTTCCAGAATACGTTCGTCAAGCCCCTGTAACAAGGAAACCCTTCGCAGAAGACTCTCGGTAAAATCAAGTTCTCCTCGCATGGCCTGCTCCGTAATTGCAGCAACCTCATAGCCGACGCCTGCTTCCAGAGCAAGTTCGTCGATCACTTCTGAGGTAATGAGGGTCGAGTCCATATCGAACACAACCAGTCTGCGGTTACGTCGGAATATATTGTCTTCCTGAAAAGCTATATCAATTCCAAGAGTGTCGGTAATGGCAAGCATCTGCTCGCGGAACTTATTTTCGTTTTTCAGGGTACCTCGTATTGAAAACTCCACGCAGGCCTTGGTCTGTCTGGTCTGTCCGTTTTCAAGAGGAATGCGTCCCGAGAGTCGGTTGATGGTATCAATGTTGAGATTATGCGATGCAATGATCGACGATACCCGCTCAAGCTGTTCGGCGGTTATTTTTCTTGAAAGCAGCGAGAGCAGATATCTTGGTTTTCCCTGTTCCTGCACCCACTCATCATACTCTGTATCCGAAACAGGAGTGAATGTTATCTGGATGCCAAGCGTATGAACGCAGAAGAGCAGATCCTTCAGTATAGGCGATGAGGCAGACTCTTTTGGTACCTCTACCAGCATGCCCAGCGAAAGATGGTTATGGATAACTGCCTGACCGATATCAAGGATTGGTATCTTGTACCCTGAAAGGATAGAGGTTATTTTCGACGTCAAACCCGGTTTATCCGGGCCTGTAATATTGATAAGGAGAAGCTCTCTCATATCAGATGGAGTAATGTTATGTTTTCCTGCACTGGCAAATGGCTGTTTTTTTATCCGTTGATGGAGCTAACCACCAACTATCAAAACAATTAATGATTCCAACATAAGGTTGTTTCAGTAATGAACCAACAGCAACCTCGATCATCAGCAATCTTGCTGTTACCGATCATGGCCTTGCCTGCTTATAAACCCCCACTTCCCTGTTGTTGCATTACCAATCCTGACTGGCGCGAGACCTTGTGAAAATTTACCAACTGAGTCAAACTGCGGAGTGATGATCATTTTCCCTTTTTTATCAATGAATCCCCATTTCCCTGTTGTTGCATCACCAATTCTTATCGCGGCAAGGCCTTCTGAAAAGTCACCAGCTGAATCAAATTTCTGACTTATGACCACTTTTCCCTGTTTGTCAATAAACCCATATTTTCCTGTGACTCCATTTCCAATTTTTACACAGGCAAGATCCTCTGAAAATTGACATTTATCATCAAATTGCGGGTTGATGAACATTTTACCCTGCTTATCGATAACCCCCCATTTACCGCTGTTTTTATCGCCAATCCGTATGACTGCAAGACCATTTTTAAAGGGCTCAGCGTAGTCGAATTGCAAAGAAATCACCACTTTTCCCTGTTTGTCAATAAATCCCCATTTTCCAGATTTTTCACTTCCTGTTCTCATTGGCGCAAGACCTTCTGAAAAGTCACCCACCAGATCGAATTGAGGGTTGATGACATAAACTCCTTTATTATCAATAAACCCCCATTTTCCTGAAATGGCATCTCCAACTCTCATGGCAGCAAGGCCCTCTTTAAAGCCGTTTTCAGCATCGAATTTCGGGGTGACTATAACTTTGCCTCGTTTATCAATAAATCCATATTTTCCAGTAAACGCATCACCATCTCTCATCAGAGCAAGACCTTGAAAAAAGTCTCCAACAAAAAAGAATTGTGGCTTAATGACCATTTTACCACTCTTGTCAATAAATCCATATTTACCATCAGTTTCATCACCAATTTTCACTGCTGCCAATCCTTCTGAAAATTCGTGGACATCATCAAATTTCGGAGCGATGAGCATTTTTCCCTGGAGGTCTACAATACCTTGTTTAGAGGAAAGTGAATCACCAATCTTAATTGCAGCGAAGCCTTCTTTAAACTCTTCAACAGCAAAGAATTGTGGATTGATGACTATTTGACAGGTATTGTCAACTGAAATTTCAGACGGCTCCCTGTTACATCCAAACAGAAAGCTTAAAAGACAGATGCTTATAAGAGTTATTGCCAGGATCCCTCTTGATTTCATGATAGATTGGATTTGATCATATCAATCACCGATGCGCCCGGTAAAATACTCGGGACTATGGGTCTCTTTATCAATATGTGAACATGGGACATGGAGATAACTCCCTGGGTTTCTGAAATCAGGTATTTGCATGTAAAGGAGTGGATGCCTGCTCCATGGTAGTGTTTTTCAATCAGGGTCATAGTTGATTTATAATGAAAAACCTCAAAGGCCCTGCTATAATAAGGATCTTTGAGGTTTATCAGGACGTACTGTAACTGTTGAAAAAAATGAGATAAAAAAAACGAGTATTACTCCCACTCAATAGTGGCTGGAGGTTTTGATGATATGTCATAGGCCACTCTGTTGATGCCTCTGACTTCATTGATGATCCGGTTTGAAACACGGGCCAGAAAATCATGCGGCAGCTGGGCCCAGTCCGCAGTCATACCGTCAGTTGATTCAACAGCTCTGAGTGCAAGAACATTTTCATAGGTTCGTTTATCACCCATGACGCCAACCGACTGTACTGGAAGCAACACGGCAAAAGCCTGCCAGACCTGTTGGTAGAGTCCGCTGGATTTCAGCTCTTCAATATAAATTTCATCAGCATCACGCAGGATATCGAGCCTTTCTTTGTTGACTGATCCAAGTACTCTGACAGCAAGTCCGGGACCTGGAAATGGATGGCGCATAAGGATATCCTCGGCAATACCGAGTTCGCGTCCTACTGCACGTACCTCATCTTTGAAGAGCTCCCGAAGCGGTTCGATAAGCTTAAGCTTCATACGTTTCGGCAATCCACCGACATTATGGTGTGACTTGATGGTTTCCGAAGGACCTTTGACACTCACGCTTTCAATAACATCAGGATAGAGAGTGCCCTGCACCAGGAACTTCTCCTGGTGAATATGCTCTTCAAATATCTGAATAAAGGTTCTTCCTATGATTTTGCGCTTTTTTTCAGGAGCAGCAACGTTTTTCAGGCGTTTCAGGAAGAGGTCGGATGCATCGGCAAGGGTAACCCTGAGTCCCAGGGGTTTGAGGAAGCTCATTACTTTTTCAGCTTCATTTTTCCTCAAGAGACCGTTATCCACAAAAACGCAGTGCAGCTGTTTGCCGATAGCTTTGCTTACCATAACAGCAGCAACGGTTGAGTCAACACCACCACTGATTCCGCAGATGACAGTTTCTTTTCCTGCTTTGCGGGCTATTTCCTCAATCTGGTGCTCGATAAAGCTTTTTGATGACCAGTCCGGTTTTATACCTGCAATATTGATCAGAAAGTTCGAGAGAAGCTGTTTGCCGTAGAGGGTATGCTGAACTTCAGGGTGAAACTGCAGACCATATACTTTCAGTGCCCCCTTGCTGCCGAAGCTTTCAATAGCGCACATTTCAGAGTTTCCACTGCTGGCTGTTACTCTGAACCCTTCAGGAAGCCTGATTACCTTGTCACCATGGCTCATCCAGACGTCAGAATCCGGAATATCGCGGAAGAGCGGGCTTTCATGTTCAGCGTCATGGGTAACCAATATTTTTGCACGTCCGAACTCATGTTTTAAGGAGCCTGCAACTTCACCCCCGAAATGCTTTGCTATAGCCTGCAGGCCGTAGCAGATGCCTAGTATAGGAATACCGAGTGAAAAGATACCTCCATCAGGCAGTATGGCAGATTCACCGTAGACACTTGTTGGTCCCCCAGAAAGAATGATAGCTTTCGGGTTGTGCTCCCTGATGGTTTCAGGTGAGGTATTGTAGGGAAGAATTTCAGAATAAATACCCAGTTCACGGATGCGACGGGCTATTAACTGAGTGTATTGCGATCCAAAATCAAGAACTAAAACCGATTGCATAAAAAGTTATGTGTTAAATTTGTGTTAAATCAGTAAACTTCCTCTGGTTTCGGACGGGTTGCCGGAACAGTATTTTGTGGCATGGAAACTCCATTCTCGTTACCGGGTGCAATGCTATTGCCATCTGCAGGATTGTTGTTCCCATCAGACGATTTAGCAGGGCGGGACTGATAGTATTTAAAACCTTTCGGCGTGTAATATTCAATATAGACGTTATTTCCGAGCAGATCGGATGGCGTATTGGTTTGTCCGGAGATTGGAACAGCAATGACCGTTTCGGGGATATGAAAATACCTGTTTTCAAGTTTCAGTGACCGGTCGCTGTAACAGCGTTTCATAAACCCTGCCCAAATGGGAAGTGCGGCCCGTGCACCCTGTCCGTACTCCATCGAGGTGAACTTGATGCGCTCGTCATCAAATCCTGTCCAAACCACTGCGACAAGTTGAGGTGTGAATCCTGCAAACCAGGCGTCTCTCATGCTTTGGGTTGTGCCGGTTTTTCCTGCTGCCTCGACATCAAATCCGTAACGGGCGCGGACCGCTGCACCGGTACCCTTGGCGATTACATCCTTGAGCATTGAAACCATGACAAAGTTGGTGGTTGAGTCAATTGCAAAGCGTCTGTTGAGGGTGTATTTCGATAAGAGGCGGCTATGCTTGTCCTCGACCTTCAGGACTGAGACCGGTTCATTCCAGATGCCGTTGTTTGCAAAGGTTGAAAATGCTCCGGCAAGTTCAAGCGGGGTTACTTCTGATGTTCCGAGGGCTATAGAGAGGTTTGAAGCCAACGGAGAAGTGATGCCCATTCTTTTGGCATAGCTGATGATTTCCGAAGTAGTAAGATGTTCATAGGCAAGCCGGACGGTGACCTGGTTCAGTGAGTGTGTCAATGCTGTCCGGAGAGTCGTCATTCCTCCCGATGAACCATCGGAGTTTCTTGGTGACCAGACAGTGCCGTTGCCACTGTTAAGGGAAAGGGGCTGGTCAAGCACTTGAAAGTTGGCCGGAATTCCCTTGTCGATAGCTGCAGTGTAGACAAAAGGTTTGAAGGTAGAGCCTGGCTGGCGGTTTGGTGCAGTTGCGACGTTGAAGTTACCTTCAATTGTTTTGTCAAAATAGTCGCGCGAGCCTATCATGGTTAGGATTTGTCCGGTCGTTGGATCGAGCGCGACTAATG
>CAIVCU010000193.1 GCA_903904495.1 uncultured Chlorobiaceae bacterium | reverse complement strand
TGGTCAGCACAACATCTCCCATTGCTTGGCGTCGAACTGGCCACGGAATTAAAGTAACCAGTCGAGTAATCAGCCCTGCTATCTCAGGAGTAATGCCGTTTCGATTCAGTACAGAGGTCTTCATATGCAAGTTTTCCAGTTTTTACATTGCAGTATGAAGATATTATAACAGGTATATCAGTATTTACCAAATCCCTTAGTCCGTCAGTCTTTACTGGACCCATCCCTCCAAGCAGCATTGCTGAGTTTAAAAAAGCGTCGAGCAATGGCATCTGTTCAGTAATTATATATCCAGCTATTCCGATCAAGAGGGAAACTGCAATGATCACAAACGAAAATCCTGCATGCTTAATAATTCGGAGTGCAAATCTACCTGTGGAGATCGGTCGGGTATGGTGTTTTTCGTACATGATATTGTCTGCGATTGATGGGTATTGGAATGGGTTTTGGATGAATAATAACCAATATCAAAGAGATATGTCGCCAGGCTTTCTGAATTGCTCTCAAAAAAATACAGGATTATATCTTTTCAATAAACAGTAGTACATTTAACGTATAGTAAAATATATCGACATAATCAAAATGAGGAGAGTGCAATGGGTATTGCTTCAAAACTGCAACTTGCTGCAGATGCAATAGAGGATGCAAAAAAACGCCTCAACAGAGCAAAAGATGATGCTGATGACGATTATGAGATACGTCAGGCTATGAAAATTCTTGAGGATGCACTTGCTTATATACATGGAGCATCTTCAGAACTCCAGAAATAGAACGGGAACTGGGATCATATTTTTATGTGTAATGAAGCAAAACCGACTACAGTTATCAGGGTTGATCTTGACGGTGTCTTCGCTGATTTTTATGGACGTATGAGGGAGATTGCTTCAGAGTGGTTTGAATGTCCGCTGGACAGGCTTTCCGGTGAAGTTTCCTACGGCATGACGGAATGGGGTGTTATTTGAACAAGTCAGTATGAGAGTCTGCACCGTTTCGCTGTAACACAGCGCGCGCTGTTTAAAACCATGCAGATGATTCCCGGAGCCCGAAAGTATCTTCGTATGCTCTCCGATGAGGGATATCGTATCAGGATTATTACTCACAGGCTTTATATTCATTACTTCCATGCTTCTGCAGTGCAGCAGACGGTTGAATGGCTTGACAGCCACGGAATACCATACTGGGTTCTCTGTTTCATGAAGGAAAAGGCGCAGGTCGGTGCCGATATCTACGTGGAGAATGCTCCGCACAATGTTACACTGCTCAGGGAAAGGGGATTGTATACCATTTGCTTTGCCAACAGTACGAACCGCCATATCAGCAGCCCGAGAGCTGCGTCATGGCAGGAGGTTTACGAGATGGTGAAGGAGTACAGCTCTTAGATCAGCGAGTTACATAAAAACAGGCAAATTTAAGATAGCTCGTTTCCGGCATTGCAAGCAGTACTGGATGATCGAAGGGCTGCGAGTTCTTGTGTATTAACCTGAGCTGGCAGCCCGCTGAAAGAGCAGCCTGATGCACAGATTGCAGAAAGTCCTCTTCTGAAACATGATGACTGCAAGAGGCGGTTGCAAGAAACCCACCGTTTTTCACTAACTGAAGCCCAAGTTTATTGAGCCGTTTGTAAGCCTTAAGGGCACCGGGCAGGTTTTTGCGGCTTTTGGTGAAGCTCGGTGGATCAAGAACAACAAGGTTGAATGACTCTTTCGACTCAACCATCTGGTCAAGAGTATCAAAGGCATCTTCTGCAACGAGACTGTATTCCGTGAATTTGTTCAGTTGAGCATTACGATCCGCCCTCTGCAGAGCCTCATTGGATGCATCAATAAGTATCGCAGAACAGGCGCCTCCGTAAAGGGCATTGAGGGCAAAACCACCATCGTTGGTAAAGACGTCAAGTACTTCGGCGTTTTCTGAAAGCTTTCTTATAATTCTACGGTTTTCACGCTGGTCAAGGAAAAAACCGGTTTTCTGGCCTTCAAAAAGATTTACTTCATACGTTATACCTGCATCATAAATAGTCTGTACCGTTTCAGATCGTTCACCACGGACTACATCTTTGTAAATTGTAAGACCTTCAAGTTCTCTCAAAGGTGATTCATTGCGAACGATAATAACGGTAGGACTAAATAGCTCCTGCAAGACATCGCAGATCAGCTGCAGGTGAATATCCATGCCGGCTGAGAACGCCTGCAACACGATTGCCTGGTTGAATCGGTCAACAATTAACCCGGGGAGGCCATCCGATTCTCCATGGACTAGTCGATAAGCGTTGGTCTCTTCCTTGTTGTAGATTATTTCTCGCAGCTTGAGGGCTTCAAGAAATTTCTTTTTGAAGAACTCCTTGTCCGGTTGTTCATCCTTGCAGCTGATAAGCCTGACAGAGATCAGGGAGTGAGGGTTGTAAAAACCGGTTCCCAGGAACTTTTTGTCATGGGTAAAGAGCTTAACAGTTTCGCCTGAAGCGATATCTCGCGGAACGTTTGCAAGTTCATTGCTGAACACCCATAGATGTCCTTTCTGGATCCTGTGGTGTTCTTTTGGCTTAAGATAGAGGGATTGCATGGCTTGAAAAATAGCTTGTCGTTTTGATGGTGATGTATTTTACTTTAACATGAATTTGAATGTAAAATGCAACTGTTTCGTTCATGATTGATGGTATATGCTACCATAAATTTTGAACGTGGTGCGTTAAGAACCTGATGCAATGTGCAGCAAAAGGCAAGGCCGGAGGAGGGCCGGAGCGAGGCGCATCGCCCAACGCCACCAGCCGGCCGGCCAGAAAACGCTGCCGCCTTTTGCCTACGGTGTGAATCGTCACTCCGCGCTGGGCGGCGAC
>CAIVCU010000192.1 GCA_903904495.1 uncultured Chlorobiaceae bacterium | reverse complement strand
AGCAGCAGCGCATTGAACACTAAAGTTGAATTAATCGGTTCTCATACCAGGCGACTATCATTATGACTTCACACTATCTCCCTGTTTTTGGGCAAGGTTCACAGCCGGCAGAAGAAGACGGCGTTGAGCTGGAATATTTGCCTATGCCCGAGGAAATGGCAATCTACCGAATGCCGGAAATTTCTTCGGAATTAAATGTCGCCGCCTTAACTCAGGCGAAAGCATTTTTGTCACAGTTACAGCAAGCATTGGCTGACTTTCCTACCGTATCTGCACCTATGGATTTGATCAGTCTGGACAGTACCAATCGGCAATTTATCGATGAAATGCTGGGCGAAGGCGAAGTGAGTATGATTTATTCAGGTCAGCCGGTTATTCGCATTCAGGAGTCGGTGTTAGCGGGTGTTTGGCGTCAGCAATCGTGGAATCCGGACAAGAAAATTATTTCAGATAGCCTGGAAGTTGGGATTGTGCCACAAGCCATCACGCAATTGGCTTTTAGTAATGCTGTCCAGTGTATTGATACCCAGTGGGATGTGTTACCATCAGGCGTGATGAATGCACCGCCCTTGTTGGCAGAGCTCAATGCAAAAATTGCTGACTATCAGCCCGATGACGAAGCGCATATCATTAACTTGAGTTTGTTGCCGCAAACCGAGGAAGATTTAGTATTTTTAGAATCTCGTTTGGGCAAAGGGAGAGTGACTATTCTTTCCAGAGGTTATGGGAATTGTCGGATTAGCTCAACCAATACACAATATGTGTGGTGGGTGCAGTATTTTAATTCACAGGATACCTTGATCCTCAATACCCTGGAAGTCAGTGCTGTTCCCAATGTGGCTTGTGCTTCACCAGAAGATATTGCGGATAGTCGGCAACGACTGGAAGAAATTATGAAGGTGTATTTGTGAGTGACTCTTTCTTTGCGGGTGCCTTTGGTGGTGATGCCTCGAAATTACCACTTGATACTCGTTTGGAATGTAAAATTTGTTGGTATGTCTATGATCCTGCTTTGGGTGATGACGTCTGGCAAATTCAACCGGGCACTGCCTTTGGGCAGCTACCTAACCATTGGAGCTGTCCCACTTGTGGCGCTCAAAAACAGGATTTTTTATTGTTAGAGGACTCGTTATGACGTGGAAAGATTGTAATCAATTGACTCATACACTGGAAACAGTCTTTAACCAGATATTGGATCAACGCATGTGTGGGTTGCCGTTACTTAATCATGCACTGTCGGTGCAGGTGGCAGGTTTTAACCCAGTCAATGATGAGTGGGTGGGGATATTGATCACCCCCTGGTTCATGAATTTGTTGCTGATGCCGAGGCTGGATTGTGCATGGGCCGGATTGAATATGGGGGCTAAATTCGAGAAGTCTTTTCCCTATGGGGTGTTCGAGTTTACAATGGCTGTTGAAGAGCACCTGGGTGCTTATGCACAGTGCTCATTGTTTTCCCCCATGTTTCAGTTCGCTACTCAGGCTGATGCACTGGCGACGGCACAGTCTGCATTGGATGCTTTACTGATCGGTGAAAGGCCGCCTGACTTAAACTTGAGTCGGAGAAACTTTCTGCGCGGTGAGTTGGGTGCTGGACGCGTTTGAGTGACGGCAGCCGGCAAGATCAGCATTGCTTTATATCATCGAAATAGGCAGTGCTATGCGGTTAAGATAGTTTCATCACGTCCCCAAGCATCCAGAATATTGGTGGGTAAATCCCCAGAGCAAGTATTAACGACGGTACCGTTATTGTTTTCCGTCTGTAGTCATGCACAAGCCTATGCGGCGTTGCAGGCTTGTAGTTCGGCATTGGGTAGAGTACCTGAACCAAAGATTGAAGCTGCTCGCGAAATGTTGGTGCAATTAGAGAAATTGCGTGAACAGTGTTGGCGTATTTTATTGGATTGGCCGGGCTTTGTTGGCATGGCTGCTGATAAAAAATCATTGAAGTCT
>CAIVCU010000191.1 GCA_903904495.1 uncultured Chlorobiaceae bacterium | reverse complement strand
CACCTTCAGGAATTTTGTTCGCAGAAAACGGTATGAAAACTGTCAAAGGATTCGCTTCAGCAACCGTCGGAAATGTTGCCTGCGGCTTTGATGTCTTGGGATTTGCCATTACCGAGCCCGGTGATGAAGTTATTCTGACGCTTTCCGATGAAATACAATCGGGTTCTCCGGTTTCCATTACAAGCATCACTGGTGACGATGGAGCACTTCCGCTTGATCCTAAAAAAAACACATCAAGCTTTGTTGTACTGAAATTCCTGGAATATATCCGTACACATAAACAGATAGACTTCACCGGACATATCTCCCTGGAGCTGAAAAAGCACCTGCCGCTCAGTAGCGGTATGGGAAGCAGCGCTGCAAGCGCCGCGGCAGCACTGATTGCCGCAAACGAATTGATGGGCAATCCCTGTTCTAAAATGGAGCTTGTGCACTTTGCAATTGAAGGTGAGCGGGTTGCCTGCGGATCGGCTCATGCCGACAATGCTGCACCTGCAATTCTCGGTAATTTCGTGCTGATACGGAGCTATACACCACTCGATCTCATTACAATCCCTTCACCCGAGCACCTTTACTGTTCCCTTGTACACCCCCATACCGAACTGCGCACCTCCTATGCCCGTTCGGTACTGCCTGCAAGCATCTCGCTTAAAACGGCTACCCAGCAATGGGGCAATGTCGGAGCTCTTGTTACCGGCCTGCTCACTTCTGACTATGACCTTATTGGCCGATCTCTGGTTGACGTTATCGCCGAACCGAAACGCGCTCCGCTGATTCCCGGCTTTTTTGAAGTCAAACAGGCAGCTCTTGATTCGGGCGCCCTCGGATGCAGCATCGCCGGCTCAGGTCCCTCACTGTTTGCGTTCTCTTCTTCTGAAAAAACAGCTCTTGAAGTAGGCCATGCAATGAAAGAGGCATTCATCCACTCGAAAGCACACCTTGAGTCCGATATGTGGGTATCGCCTATCTGTAAAGAAGGGGCAAGAATACTGTAACAACATTCAATTGTGAGTAATACAAATCATGATCTATTTCAGCACCAATAAATCATCAATACCTGTTTCTATAAAGAAAGCCACCCTTGAAGGACTTGCTCCCGATGGAGGACTTTACATCCCTTCGGAAATTCCTCACTTCTCCCCGGAAGAAATGGCACTTCTTGAAGGCGCAACGTTCAACAACATCGCCTTTGCCATTGCAAAAAAATTTATCGGCGGCGAGATCCCTCTGGACCAGCTCAGCGATATGATCGAAAGCTGCTACCCTTTTGATACTCCGATTGTCAAGCTAGATAATAATACCTTTATTGAGGAGCTTTTCTGCGGGCCGACACTGGCTTTCAAGGATTACGGAGCGAGGTTTCTTGCCCGACTGACCGGCTATTTTGCAGCAGAAGAGGAGAAGCTGATTACAGTCCTGGTTGCGACATCAGGAGATACAGGAAGCGCAGTTGCTTATGGCTTTCAGGGTATTCCCAACACCAGGGTCGTTCTGCTCTATCCTTCAGGGAAAGTAAGCCGCCTGCAGGAACAGCAATTGACGACCGCCGGAGGGAACGTTCACGCCCTTGAAGTAAAAGGCGATTTTGACGACTGCCAGCGCATGGTAAAACATGCGTTTATTGATCCTGACCTGAAAGAACGACTGACACTCACCTCAGCCAACTCAATCAATATATCGAGACTGATCCCTCAGTCATTCTATTATGCATGGGCAGCCTTGCAAATCAGGGAGCTCTATGGTTGCAGTGAGCCTCTCTTTTCTGTGCCGAGCGGTAATTATGGAAACCTCACTGCCGGTGTACTTGCCAAGCGTATGGGATTTCCGATAGCTCACTTTATTGCAGCATCAAATGCCAACGACAGCGTCACCCGCTATCTTGATGACGGGCGCTACGAACCACGTCAAACAATCACTACCCGTTCAACAGCAATGGACGTAGGCAATCCGAGCAATTTCGCAAGACTCAACTATTTCTATGGTAACAGTCATGTTGCTATGGGCCAAGATATCACCGGGATTGCTGTTTCGGATGAAGAAACACTTGCAGCAATCAGACTGGTGTACGACCGATTCGGCTATATCATGGATCCGCATACTGCTGTTGCTTTTCGTGCTCTTGAAAAGTACAGAGCCTCAGGCAGTAATGCAAAAAAAGCAGGCGTTGTCCTCTCAACTGCCCATCCGTCAAAATTTCTTGAGGTTATCCAGGATGCACTTGATAAAGAAATAGAAATACCCCCTCGCCTGCTGGATGTACTCGAAAAAAAGAAAAAGGCCACTATCATCAGTTCACAGTATACCGAGCTCGCCTCCTTTCTCAATGAGCTCAAACAGTCAACATGAACAACCGCGGAATAAACTTCAGAACTCTTCTATTTTTTTTCATCCTGATACCGGTCATGTTTTTCGGGTTACTCTATTCCATGCTGGTAAACATCATCGATCCAACCGGAGACGGCTTTCATAAAATAACCGCCTGGTGGGGACGTTTCAGTGCAAAACTTTTCGGCATTTCAATTGAGATAACCGGCCAGGAAAATTACTGCCCCGAAAAGAACTATCTTGTGATCAGCAACCATGCCGGTATGGCCGATATTCCTCTGCTGCTCGGCACCATGAACCTGAACCTGAGGTTTGTAGCGAAAGAAGAACTTGGAAAAATACCGTTATTCGGCCATGTTATAAGAAAGGCAGGTTTTGTAATGATCAAACGAGGACAGAACAGAGAGGCACTGAAAAGCCTTCTAGCGGCAAGTGAAGTTCTAAAAAGCGGACGCTCAGTACATATTTTTCCGGAAGGAACAAGATCGGCAGACGGTAAGCTGCTTCCGTTCAAGCGGGGAGCTTTTCTTGTTGCCCAAAAGGGGGAAGCTCCGGTTCTTCCGGTCACCATTATAGGCAGCCATCTGATCACCCCGAAAAAAAGCCTTAAAATTAACAAAGGAAAAATCAGGATAATCATCGCCCCCCCTCTTCAGCCATCCCTCTTCAAAAGTGTAGAAGAACTTCGGGATGCATCATCAAAGATCATCGAAAACAATCTCACCCGTTACAGCAACAACTAAATCTGCCTGTAAAGATTCACCATCTCTATGGCAGTCATGGCGGCATCAAATCCCTTATTGCCGGCTTTCGTTCCTGCCCGCTCAATAGCCTGTTCAAGATTTTCTGTGGTGAGTACTCCAAATGAAATAGGAATCATCGTATCAAGAGCAACCTGAGCAATCCCCTTGGTGGCTTCGGCAGCAATGACATCAAAGTGTGGTGTCGACCCTCTTATAATAACCCCAAGAGTGACAATTGCGTCATAATTGCCGGTAACGGCGGCCTTTTTAGCGACTAAAGGAAGTTCGAAAGCTCCGGGACAACGCAGAATGGTGATATTCTCCTCCGATCCACCATGACGGCGAATACAATCCACAGCACCCTCAACAAGCTTCTGCCCTATAAAATCGTTGAAGCGCGACACAACCAGAGCGAACCTGATATCCTTTGCGTTCAATACTCCTTCAATCTGTTTAATCTGCATGGTAATTTTCTTTTTTTGGTTATTTCTACGAACGGCAATACCCGAGTATCCGCTCAACAAGATCGATGATAACATGACCGATGGTAATATGGCACTCCTGAACCCGGTCTGCGGAACCTGAGTGAGGCACAATAATTTCAAGATCAGCCACTCCTTTCAACACGCCACCATCACCGCCAAGCAGAGCAATGGTTTTCATCCCATGCTGCCGGGCATAATCCAGAGCATTAACTACACTTGTACTGTTTCCGCTGGTAGAAAGACCGAGCAATAGATCTCCTTCACGTCCATAAGCTTCAACAAGTCTGGCAAAGACCGCATCATACCCAAGATCGTTCGCTCCGGCTGTCAGGGCCGATGTATCTGTTGAAAGTGCAATGGCTGGAAGTGCCGGCCGCTGAACACTGCTACGGTACCGGATAGTCAGCTCAGTTGCAAGATGCTGGGCATCGGCGGCACTTCCGCCATTACCGCAGATAAGCACTTTTCCGCCCGCTTCAAACGTTTCGGCGATCATTCGAGCCATAGCCACAATAACCGCACTGTTCTGCCGCGCTACCGTCTCCTTGAGTCTTGCGCTGTAAAGCATGATATCAAGGACGACTTCTTCGTAATGTGTCCTATCGGTTAAACCTCCGGAACACTTGCACTGCTTGGTCATAAATACCATGTTAAAATAACGTAAATCAACACTGGCGTTAAATATAATGAAAAAAATAAAGCAGTTCGAAACCGCGCATTTCGCCAATGGACAAAAAAAACTCCGCCTCATGCATAACATCAGGCGGAGCTCAAGAGTGGTGAAGGAATAAAGACTCTTAGTGGTACTGAGCGCTCTCTTCTTTGACAAATTCAACAAGCAGCTTCAAATGTTCTGGATCCATATCAGGCAGGATACCATGACCAAGGTTGAAAACATGGCCGGAATGTTCGGTATGCTGACCAAACGACTTGAGAATTTTAGCAGCTTCAGCCTTGATTCTGGCAGGTGTACCGTAAAGAACCGTAGGATCGAGATTACCCTGAAGAGCAACACGGTCATTAAGCTCAGTGCGTGCTTTGCCGATATCTATTCCCCATCCGAGGCCCATGGCGTCACAACCGGTATCAGCGATGTCTGAAAGAATGGTGTTGCAGTCCTTTGAGAAAACGATAACCGGGGTATCAGGATGTTTGGTCTTGATCGCCTGTACGGTATCCTTGATGTAAGGAAGAGCGTACTCGCGATAGTCATCCTCGGAGAGTGCGCTTGCCCATGAATCAAAAATCTGGATGGCATCGGCGCCAGCCTCGATCTGCTTCAGCACATAGGCAGTTATGACGCCTGAAATCTTGCCGAGAAGCGCATGGGCCATTGCTGGCTCACGGTACATCATCTGCTTGGCGTATGCGTAGTTTTTGGAACCTCCACCTTCAACCGCATAGGTAAAGAGTGTCCATGCCGCTCCGGTAAAACCAATAAGAGGAACACGGTTATCGAGTTCTTTTTTGGTCATACGGAGTGCATCCATCACATAACCGAGCTTTTCATCGATATCAGGAACAATCAGTTTATCGATATCAGCCTGGGAACGTATCGGGGGAGTAAGTCTGATTCCTTTGGATTCGATAATCTCGACATTCATACCCATGGCTTCATTCACGACAAGAATATCGGAAAAAATGATAGCTGCATCCACACCCATTAATTCAACAGGTTGAATAGTTACCTCGGTTGCCAGCTCCGGGGTTTTACAAAGAGTTAGAAAATCTGTTTTTTCTCTCACAGCACGGTACTCCGGTAAATAACGACCGGCCTGCCTCATTACCCAGATTGGCGTCCGGGAACATGGCT
>CAIVCU010000190.1 GCA_903904495.1 uncultured Chlorobiaceae bacterium | reverse complement strand
TTGATGAGAGCAGTATTGGCTGGCAGATTGCTTTACATGCATACAGGGAAGGCGCCGAGATCGCCATTTCTAATGTTGCCGCTGCGTTGCGTTTTGGTAATATTGATGAACTCTCGGCATTATGTGGCAATGCTCCGATGATTGTTTGTGATGCATCGAAAAATGAAGATGTCGATAACTGTTTCAAGGAGCTTAAGGAAAAGTTAGGCCCTGTTGATTTTATTGTTCATTCCATCGGAATGTCACAGAACATTCGTAAGCAGCTGCCTTATGAAGAGCTCAATTACGAGTGGTTTATGAAGACCCTTGATGTCTCGGGATTGTCGCTGCACCGTCTTGTCTCGTATGCTTTGAAGAACGAGGCGATTAATGATGGAGGCAGCATTCTTGCCCTTTCATATATAGCCTCACAGAGAAATTACTGGACCTACTCTGACATGGGCGATGCAAAGTCTTTGCTTGAGTCTATTGTTCGCAGTTATGGACCAAGGCTTGCAAGACATCGAGTCCGTATTAATACCATTTCACAAAGTCCAACGTATACAAAAGCCGGAAGCGGCATTCCTGGTTTTGAGAAGATGTATGAATACAGTGATCTTATGTCTCCTCTCGGAAATGCCTCTGCTGAAGAGTGTGCTGAATATTCCATGACCATCCTCAGCGACCTTTCCAGGAAAGTAACTATGCAGAACCTCTTTCATGACGGTGGATATAGTTCAATGGGAGCTACTATTCCCATGATCAAGCTTGCACATGAAGTATTGAATGACAAGGATCTTGCAGACCGGGTCGGTCTTAATGAGTGAATTCCCGCCATTTGAGTTTATCGGGGAACCATTTTTCAGCAGGTTCCCTGGTTATTAACAGCTATAATCTGTAATCTCGCTATTGAATGTTGGTGTTGCTTTTTTGTGTATGCAACAGCATCCTGAATAGTTAAGATGAATATTGCTGGTTTTATAGCTGAATGATTTTTTTGCTTTAAGCAGGAATAAATTTGACCTTTAATGTACCCGGTTGCAGGAACTCACATGGTGAGTTCCTGCAGTGGTTGTTTAATAGAGGTTTTTCATAATTATATATGATTTCGGCTTTATCGGGATGACTTCCTGAGTAAGGTTCGATTCTCGTGAGAGCCTCTTTCTGGAGTATCGTTATCAATTAATTTTTAAAAATACATAAAACGACGACCGAGATGGCAAAAACTGCAAAAATCATTTATACCAAAATTGATGAGGCTCCTGCACTGGCAACCTACTCCCTTCTTCCCATTCTCAATGCGTTTGCCAAAGGTACTGGAATTGATTTTGAACCCAGGGATATCTCACTTGCAGGACGAATTATTGCAAATTTTCCCGACAATCTGACGCCTGCTCAAAAAATTCCTGATTATCTGGCTGAATTAGGTGATCTCGCCTTGACACCTGAAGCCAATATTATCAAGCTGCCGAATATCAGTGCGTCAATTCCCCAGCTGAAAGCAGCCATCAAGGAGTTGCAGGATCAGGGTTATAAGATTCCTGATTATCCTGAGGCACCGGCAAGCGATGCAGAAAAAGAGCTTCAGACAAGATTTGCAAAGGTTCTCGGAAGTGCAGTAAACCCTGTATTACGTGAGGGGAATTCCGATAGAAGGGCCCCGCTTTCCGTAAAAAACTTTGCTAAAAAACACCCGCATAAAATGGGGGCATGGAGCAGCGATTCAAAATCACATGTTGCATCTATGAACACAGGTGATTTCTATGGCAGCGAACAATCAGTAACGCTGGAGAAGGCTGCAACAGTTACAATCGAGTTTGTCGGCAGCGATGGACAGAATATAGTCCTGAAAGAGAAAACACCGTTATTACCTGGTGAGATTATTGATGCTTCAGTAATGAACGTTTCTTCTCTTCGGCGTTTTTATGCTGATCAGATTCAAGCTGCAAAAGAGAGCGGTTTATTGTTGTCGCTGCATCTGAAAGCTACCATGATGAAGGTTTCAGATCCGGTAATGTTCGGTCATGCAGTTACCGTCTATTATAAAGATGTTTTTGAGAAACATGCTGCGGTTATAAAAGAACTTGGAGTGAACGTTAACAACGGTCTTGGTGATCTTTATGCCAAAATCCAGAAACTTCCTGAAGCCGAGAGAGCTGTAATTGAAGCCGATATCAATGCGGTATACAACAGCCAGCCCTCATTGGCTATGGTTGACTCAGACAAGGGGATTACCAATCTTCATGTGCCTAATGATATTATTGTAGATGCATCCATGCCTGTTGTCGTTCGCGACTCCGGAAAGATGTGGGGGGCTGACGGAAAGCTTCATGATACAATTGCCATGATTCCTGATCGTTGTTATGCAACGATGTATCAGGCAATCATCGAAGATTGTAAACAACATGGAGCATTTGATCCCGCCACAATCGGAAGTGTCCCGAATGTTGGTCTTATGGCTCAGCAGGCTGAAGAGTATGGCTCTCACAACAAGACCTTCATCGCCACTGGAAATGGAACAATCCGGGTTGTTGATGAAACCGGCAAGACCTTGCTGGAGCAGAAGGTTGAAGAGGGTGATATTTTCAGAATGTGCCAGGCAAAAGATGCTCCCATACGCGACTGGGTAAAGCTTGCTGTCAACAGGGCAAGAATCACTGGTGCGCCTGCCGTTTTCTGGTTGGATAGCAAAAGGGGCCATGATGCCGAGATTATTAAAAAAGTTTCCCTGTATCTTAAGGATCATGACACCACTGGACTGGATATCCGTATCCTGACTCCGGTTGAGGCAATGCGCTTCTCACTGGAAAGGATCAGAGCCGGAAAGGATACGATCTCTGTCACCGGTAATGTATTGCGTGACTACCTTACCGATCTGTTTCCGATTATTGAACTTGGTACCAGCGCAAAGATGCTTTCCGTTGTTCCACTGATGAACGGTGGCGGTTTGTTTGAGACCGGTGCAGGTGGCTCCGCTCCAAAGCATGTTCAGCAGTTTCAGAAAGAGGGTTATCTGAGATGGGATTCTCTGGGTGAATTTTCAGCGATTGCTGCTTCATTGGAACATATTGCTCAGGCATTCAGTAATGATAAAGCAAAGGTTCTGGCAGAGACACTCGATCAGGCTATCGGTAAATTCCTTGATAACGATAAGTCACCTGCACGTAAGGTAGGTCAGATTGATAACAGGGGAAGCCATTTTTATCTGGCTCTCTACTGGGCACAGGCATTGGCTCAGCAGTCCCAAGATCAGGAACTGCAGGCTCGTTTTGCTGCAGTTGCCACGCAGCTTGGTGATAATGAGGCAAAAATCAATGAGGAGCTGATTGCTGCACAGGGTAAACCGGTAGATATGGGCGGGTACTATCACGTAGATGAAGTCCTTACCATAAAGGCTATGCGTCCAAGTTCGACATTGAACGCGATTATTGATGCCCTCTGATAAGTTTTTCAGTGCTATAAACGATGAAAGCCCGGATATCCGGGCTTTCATCGTTTATAGAGATAATGTTAAGGATTATTCTGTCCAGGCATAAAGAAAAGCTCCCTGATTGAGCTTTTGCGAAACATCATCAATATCCTGCAGTGGCACGACAAAGCATCCGCGACTTCTGCCGATCATTGGACCGTTGAATGTAAAAAGATTTATAAGGATAAAGTTCAGGGAAACATAATCCGCCGAATGCAGGACGATATCGCGGTTGAAAGCATTGCTGTTCATCTCCGGATCCAGGCCGGCAAGACGTATCGCTTTTCCGTGTATTCCGTTGTATACTCCGAGTGTTTTATAGAGCCCAAGGCTGCTCATGCCTGATTCAGGTGCATTTGAAAATCGTGTTGCATAGAGAGTCCCGGAATATAATCCGTGTGCTGTCAGGTAAAATGTCTGGTCCCCGTTTTTCAGATTTATGACAGCCATACGTTTCAGGTATGAGGGCTTTGAGTAATCAATCACAGCCAGAAAACGGGGATGCTCTTCGGGATGTTGCAATCGATATGATTCCATAGCGGCAAAAGCTGCCTTGTAAGCTTCTCCTGAAACCTTTTCCTGCAGCAATAAAAACCCTGAATAAAGTGCCAGCAAGGCAGAGCATAGGGATAATCCTTTCAGGACTTTGGTTTTCATCTGGTTTGTTTCAGAAAAGTGCCATTCTGGTACTCCCGAAATGCCCTGGAAAGTTCTGCCTGAGTGTTCATTACGATGGGACCTTGCCAGGCGATTGGTTCGTTCAGTGGCTTGCCGGAGATAAGCAGAAATCTTACTGGGCTATCTTCAGTAGTCACTTTTACGGTGTCGCCATCATCAAAAAGAATCAGGGTTTCGTTGGAGTATAGTTCATCCTGATGACAGAATACTCCTTGACCTGCGATAATGTATGCGAAAGCGGTGTAACCTGTTGTGAGGTGATGGGTATAGGATATTCCGGGAGGTATAGTAATATCGAGATAATTCGGATCGATGGCAATGTCGTTGACGGGGCCATTTGTCTGGCCGATAGTACCACAGATAATCTGGATTTCAACACCGTTTTCAAGCTGGATTTTCGGGATACGATCAGGAGTAATGTCCCGGTAGCGTGGCTGATTCATTTTTTGAGAAGCAGGAAGGTTTGCCCATAGCTGGAATCCTCCCATCTTTCCATGCTCGTTGCCAAACGGCATTTCCTGATGAATGATGCCGCTGCCGGCAGTCATCCACTGAACCGCACCGGCAGAGATCACACCCTGGTTTCCGATACTGTCTCCATGTTTGACGTTGCCATCAAGCATATAGGTTATCGTTTCAATCCCACGATGCGGATGCCATGGGAATCCTTTGAGGTAATCCGCAGGATTGTTGGAACGAAAATCATCGAGGAGCAGAAAAGGGTCGAAAAGTGGAGCCTCGGTGAAGCCGAAAGCGCGTTTCAGGTAAACACCCGCACCTTCTATGGTTGGTGTGCTTTTAAAAACGTTGCGAATTTTTCTTGGGGCAGCCATTGTGTATTTCTTTGGTTAAAGAGCAGAGGCTTGAAGACCGGTTCAGAAAAATCTTTGTCATAAGTTACGATGATGTCGAATGAGCTGCTAAAAATATTTCCGTCATTGGCATTTGATGCATTCGAAAAAGTTCAGACATTTCCGCAGAGGTAGTCATGGGGTTCGTTGTCGCAGGAAGAGACGAGAATTTCTCTGTGCTGAGGGTTTCTGTGTGCGAGTTGAAAAAAAGGAGTATTTTTATAGATATAAAGGCCTGCGCTGAAAAAAAATTGCAAGATGGAAAGATTTATTGAAAGAAAAATCCAAAAGCTGCGTATTAGTTTATAGGAAGCAGGATAATCCTGCTTCCAATTAATTATCAAACTCAAACTTACAGACAAATGAAAAAGAATTTCATCGCTGGCGTTATCGTATCACTTGCTATCTCCGGAATTTTCGGTGGTGTTTCTTTCGCAGCTGACAAAGCAGCTGACAAAGCAGCAGCAAAAGCAGCTCCAGCAGCAGCAGCAGCAGCAGCTCCAGCAGCAGCAAAAGCAGAAGCTCCAGCAGCAGC
>CAIVCU010000189.1 GCA_903904495.1 uncultured Chlorobiaceae bacterium | reverse complement strand
CCATGGCTGAAAAGCAAGGGGTTCAGAAAAAGCGCGTTGATTTCCGATATTGTTCCCTTCGACGAAGCTGTGTTTCCGCATGATCTCGAAGTATCACTTGAACTTAATGGTTCACTGGTACAGCAGGGAAAGGTTTCGGAAATGCTCCATAGTCCAGCCATGCTTATTCATTATTTGTCGTATCTTTACGGATTGCGCAGCGGCGACCTTATCTTTACAGGAACACCAGCCGGTGTAGGAAGGGTTTCTTCCGGCGACACTCTGAAGGCCGTGCTTTCCATCCCGGGAAACAGCACTCAATTTCGTCGGGAGCTTGTAAACCTTCATGCACGAGTTATCTAACTCAATAATTATTACAACGCAATGAGCTTTATTTTTCAAAATGCCCGTCTCCTCAATCCTTTAGTACATCTCGACACCACAGGATCAATAAAAGTGGCTGAAGGGGGGATCATTGAAGCTGTCGTTCACGGTAACGAGGTTATTGCAGCCTCCCCGGATGACAGAGTTATTGACCTCAGCGGCAAGATACTGGCTCCCGGACTGTTCGATATGCACTGCCATTTCAGGGAGCCGGGACAGGAGTACAAAGAAACCCTCGAAAGCGGTTCAAATGCAGCCGTAGCAGGCGGGTTTACCGGTGTGGCACTTATGCCTAACACAAAACCGGTTATTGACAGCCCGCTTGGAGTAGCCTATATCCGCCATCATTCGGGCATGCTTCCCATAGATCTCGAAGTTATCGGAGCAATGACGGAAGGAAGCAAAGGCGAACATCTTGCTCCGTTTGGAAAGTTCCGTTCGTACGGTGTAACTGCTATTTCGGATGATGGTACAGCTATTCAGAACAGCCAGATCATGCGGCTTGCCTTTGAGTATGCATCAAATTTTGATCTTCTCATCATTCAGCACTGTGAAGAAAAATCGCTTACCGAAAAAGCCGTCATGAATGAAGGGCTGTTTTCCACTAAACTCGGCCTGAAAGGTATTCCTGATGTGTCTGAAGCCATAACGCTCAGCAGGGATCTGCTTCTAATGCACTATCTGGAAAAACACAAACTGCATGATCCTCTTAAAAGGCCGCGTTACCACGTTGCGCATATCAGTACAAAAGCAGCGCTTGACCTTGTCCGTAAGGCCAAGCTGGACGGACTTCAGGTTACCTGCGAAGTTACACCGCACCATTTCACCCTCAGTGATGAAGATCTGTTTACAGCCGACAAAAAAGGCAATTATATCATGAAGCCGCCACTCTCCTCCATTGAAAACCGTGATGCTCTGCTTGAAGCCCTTGCTGACGGCACTATTGATGCTATTGCTACTGATCATGCCCCGCATGCCTCTCATGAAAAAGAGTGCCCCGCCGATCAGGCATCATTCGGCATCATCGGGCTTGAGACCTCACTCGGTCTGACGATAACCGAACTGGTTGCAAAAAAGGTGATTACCATCTCCCGGGCCATTGAATTGATGTCGGTCAATCCAAGAAACATCCTTAACCTCAAGCAGATTCTTTTTAAACCGGGAGAAGAGGCTAATTTTTCAATCATCGATACTGATGCAGACTGGATAGTCACATCTGCCTCACTGAAGTCGAAATCATCAAATACACCGTTTCTAAACCGCTCTTTGAAAGGAAAGGCAACAGGAATTTTCCATAAGGGAAACTATACTGCCTTGCCGATAGCATAGTAATGCAGCCAATTTTAGCCTTGATACCAGACAACAAAATTCACAGATGGCCTAATTCAGTGTTACCTTTTCGGTAGTACCTGTTATAGTCGTGATGATTGACATAATTTTCAGTGATTGTGGATTTAGGCAAGATGAATCGTATTCACTCCACCAGCAACACCCAACGCTATGGCAGTATGAACACCCACTAATTCCACAATATGCTCACCACGGGCAGTACCGGAAACATGGTCACCAATGGCGATATAGGTATTTGCACCATCGCTGTACGCAAGGACATCATTTGCCGCGAAAGTTGTTGATGCCGCAACATCTGCAAGAAATGCGGTAAGACCAGTTGCACCAGTTAAGCCTGATTTAGTAACGAT
>CAIVCU010000188.1 GCA_903904495.1 uncultured Chlorobiaceae bacterium | reverse complement strand
ATGGGCGTAACGAGCCTTCAAGATCGTAAAGGCTTGTTCGCTCGCTTTGACAAGAGCCTGCTGGGCGTGCAACTGCTCGGTGTAGGTTGCACTCGCCACCAAGGCATCCGCAACTTCCCGAAAAGCGGTCTGGATGGTTTTTTCGTATTGTGCGATGGCAATATCGCGGTTGGTTTTTGCCAGTTTGAGGTTGGAGATCAGGCGCTCTCCCTGGAAAATCGGCAAATTCACCTGAGGGGAAAAGCTCCAGACACTGCTCGATCCCGCCACAAACAGATTGGTAAGGCTGCTGCTGGCAAACCCTGCGGAACCGGTAAGGCTGATGCTCGGGAAGAAGGCTCCACGTGCTGCTCCAATATTGGCGTTTTCAGCTTTGAGTGCATATTCAGCCTTGCGGACATCCGGACGGTCCAACAAAACAGTGGATGGAAGCTCCACAGGGAGCACTTCCATCACCTGAACAGAGATGAGGCTTCCGGGTTTGAGAAGTTCGGAATCGATTTCCTTTCCGACCAAAAGGGTAAGAGCGTTCTTGTCTTTTTCAGTCTGTCGCTGATATTGGGCGCGGTTGGCACGGGCTGTTTCAACCAGGGTGGAGGCTTGTGACACATCCAGCTGAGACTTCGCTCCCAATTCAAAGCTGCGCTTGATGAGATCGAACGAGTCAAGCTGGGTCTTGAGTGTGTTTTCGGTCAGCTGCAGCAGTTCACTATCAGCAAGATAGGTGAGATAGGCATTGGCCACCTCGGCGATCAGGCTCGTCTGGGCAGCCTTACGTCCCTCTTCCGTTGCCAGATACTGGTTCAAGGCGCGGTTGCTGAGGCTGCGGACACGCCCGAACAGATCCAATTCATATGCCGTGACACCTATGCCGGAGGAATATGTCGAAACAGTTTCCGAATTTACGGAAGAGCTGGAGTTTTCCGATAACCGTTGTCGAATCGCGCTGCCTGACGCATTAACCGAAGGCAACAGATCTGACCGCTGTATGCGATAAGTATTGCGGGCAGCCTCGATGTTGAGCGTCGCTATCCGGAGGTCGCGGTTATTGGCAAGGGCGGCTTCAATAAGGTTCTGCAGCTTTGGCGATTTGAACATTCTCCGCCATCCGATATCAGCGACATGCGATTCTCCTCCAGCTTCCACGTCCAGCACGGGCCCATTCCCCAAAGTGGTCGGCCATTGCGTGGCGACAGGCGCCATGGGACGCTGGTAACGTGGTGCCAGTGAACAGGATGACAGCATGGTGGCAGCAAGGCAAACAGGGATCAGCAGCTTATTTGTCATGGTTTGACCCCTTTATCTTTTTGGTTTTCGGTCAGTACGGTTAAGGGCTTTCTGGTAAAAAGGGATTGTACCTGAATGTAAAACAATGGTACGAAGAAGATTGCCAACACCGTTCCCGTCAACATCCCTCCGATAACGCCGATACCGATGGCGTGCTGGCTTGCCGAACCTGCTCCAGAGGAGAATGCCAGAGGCGTTACGCCGAGAATGAAGGCCATGGAAGTCATGACAATCGGGCGTAAACGTTGTCGGGCGGCAGTCAGGGCTGCCTCCTTCAGGTTAACACCTTGTTCGTTGAGGGATTTGGCGAACTCCACGATGAGGATGGCATTTTTTGCTGTAAGGCCGACGGTGGTCAGCAGGCCCACTTTGAAGTAGACATCGTTTGAGAGACCTGCAATGGAAGTTGCCAGAACCGTTCCAAAAACACCAAGCGGCACCACCAGCATGACGGCCAGCGGCACGGTCCAGCTTTCATAAAGAGCTGCAAGGCAGAGAAAAACAAAAAGCAATGAGAAGGCATAGAGCAGCACTGTCTGTTGGCCAGCTGCACGCTCTTCGTAGGAAAGACCTGTCCATTCGATACCAAAGCCTTCGGGAAGCTTCAGTGCCAATTGCGTCAAGACAGCCATGGCATCACCTGAACTTACACCAGGAGCTGAAGCTCCCTGTATATTTACCGACGATATGCCATTGAAACGCTCCAACTTCGGCGAACCGAAGCTCCAGCGGCCAGTGGAAAATGCAGAGAAGGGCACCATATCTCCATTGGCGTTCCGGATGTGCCAGCTGTTGACATCTGCAGGGTTCATCCGGAATGGGGCATCACCCTGCATGAATACTTTTTTGATGCGGCCGTCATGAATAAAATCATTGACATAAGAGGATCCCCAGGCAGTCTGCAGGGTGGTATTGATGTCGGCAATGGAAAGGCCAAATGCGCTGGCCTTTTCGTGATCGATATCAATCTTGTATTGCGGTACATCTTCAAGACCGTTGGGTCGCACACCGATCAGTGCGGGATTTTTTGAAGCCAGGCCCAGTAGCTGATTTCGGGCATTCATCAGCGCCTCGTGACCTTTTCCTTTACGATCAAGAAGTTGGAAATCAAAACCGGAAGCATTGCCAAGCTCCATGACGGCGGGCGGGTAAAATGCAAAAATCATTGCATCCTTGACGCTTGACAGGGCTGCCATGGTACGCCCGGCTATGGAGGCGACATCTTGTCCCTTTTTTTTGCGCTCACTCCAGTCTTTCAGTTGTACGAAGCCCATGGCGGAGTTTTGACCCTGACCGGCAAAACTGAAGCCAGTCACGCTGAAAACGCTTTCAACAACATCTTTTTCCTGGTTGAGCAGGTATTTTTCCATGACTTTCACACTTTCGAGTGTCCGTTCCTTCGTCGCTCCGGATGGGGTGGAAAGCTGAACGAACATGAACCCCTGGTCTTCTTCGGGCAGAAACGAGGTCGGAATACGCCATAATACGAGGCCCAGCAGTATCACGACCAACATGAATGCCGTAAGCGAGCGTTTGACATTACCGGTCATCACCCTCGCCCCTTTGACATATCGTTCGCGGTTGACATTGAATAATTCATTGAACCAGACAAAGAAACGTCCGACGACGCCTTTGCCGGAAAGATGCCCGCTCTCTGGCTTCGGCTTGAGAAGACTGGCACAAAGGGCAGGCGTCAAGATCAGGGCTACCAGAACCGAGAGAAGCATGGCCGATACAATGGTAATCGAGAACTGACGGAAAATCGTCCCGATGGAGCCTTTAAAGAAGGCCATTGGCACAAATACCGCTGAAAGCACGAGGGCTATTCCGATCAGAGCACTTGAGATCTGCTGCATGGATTTTCTTGTAGCCTCCAGAGGAGAGAGATGCTCCTCCTCCATAATGCGCTCAACGTTTTCGACCACAACAATAGCGTCATCCACAAGCAATCCAATAGCAAGCACCATGGCAAACATGCTGAGGGTGTTTATAGAGAACCCGAAAGCCGACATGACCCCAAAGGTTCCCAAAAGCACGACAGGCACTGCAATTGTGGGAATCAGAGTCGCACGGAAATTCTGTAGAAACAGGTACATCACGAAGAACACAAGAATAATTGCCTCGAACAAGGTATGAACAACGCCTTCGATCGAGGTTTTGACAAAGGGCGCCGTATCGAACGGGAAAACGACTTGAACTCCTGGCGGCAATAACGGCTTCAATTCTTCCATTCTGGCTTTCACCAAATTTGCGGTTTTCAGGGCATTGGCCCCGGTTGCAAGAGTGATTGCCATGCCGGCTGCGGGTTTGCCTTTGAAGCGTGTTGTCATATCATAGTTTTGCACCCCAAGCTCGATGCGGGCGACATCCTTGAGGCGAACCTGGGAGCCGTCGGTATTGACCTTCAGCATGATTTTTTCAAAATCTCCGACGCTTTTCAGGCGGGATTGAGCTGTAATCGTAGCATTCAGCTGTTGTCCCGGTACCGAGGGCGTTCCTCCCAGCTGGCCGGCAGAAACGTCAGCGTTCTGGGCGCTGATTGCTGTCTGTACCTCGGTGGTCGTGAGGTTGAAACTCGCAAGCTTGTAGGGATCAAGCCAGATACGCATGGAATAAGGCTGCCCGAAAACCTGGATGTTTCCTACACCGGGGACACGGCTCAGCGGATCGAGTATTTTGGAGTTCAGGAAATCGTTCATGGTAAATTCATCGACGCGACCATCGGCCGAGTAGACACCGACAACCATCAAAAACCCTGTGTCCCCTTTGGTGACTTTTAGTCCCTGCAGCTGGACTTGCTGCGGCAGGTTTGACATGATGGATTGCAACTTGTTCTGTACCTGAACCTGGGCAATATCAGGATTGACTTCCGGCTCGAATGTCAACGTCATGGTGACATTTCCATTGGAATCGCTGCCTGCACTAAAATAACGGAGGTGGTCAAGGCCGGTAAGTGCCTGTTCAATAACCTGCGTCACGCTGTTTTCGACCGCTTCGGCTGAAGCTCCCGGATAGGAAGCGTTAATGTTGATGGTTGGCGCCGCAATGCGTGGATATTGTTCAACCGGAAGGGTCTGTATGGCAATGAACCCCCCCAGCATAATACAGATGGAGATCACCCAGGCAAATACGGGCCGGTCAATGAAAAATCTGGACATGAGAGTGATTACTTGAATGAATGAATTTATCTGGCAGGCACTGCAGGTTGTCCAGTCTCTACTGTTTTCACCTTCATGCCTGGTTGAATTTTCATGATCCCTTCATAAACGACCTTCTCAGCGGCCTTGAGCCCACTGGTGACAATCCATTTGTCTCCGATGATTTCCGAAACTCCGATTGGACGCTCGCTCACTTTGCCGTCTCTCCCGACGACCCATACCGAAACCGTGCCGTCAACTTTTCGACTCACCGATTTCTGTGGAACAAGAATGACCTGGTCGTCTTTCCATTGCTCCAGACGGGCATGGACAAACATGCCGGGGAGAAGCTCATGGTTGGGATTGGGAAATAGCAACCGCAGAAGAACCGTTCCGGTGCTCTGATTAATGGTAACATCTGAAAACTTCAGCTTACCTGGCAGGCCAACTGGTTTTCCGTCTACCAGAAGGAGGACGGGAGCTTCGGTCTTCAGGTCTGGATGACGCTTGCGCAAAAGCAT
>CAIVCU010000187.1 GCA_903904495.1 uncultured Chlorobiaceae bacterium | reverse complement strand
CGCCTCGGTAACACTCGGAATGGCAATGGTAATAAGACGGTCATTGTCGATCACGACCAGTTTGTGATAGCTTCGATTTGCGACCGTAACAGTACAGTTTAAAAGGATCTGCGAATTTTATGATGAATGTCCTTCCCTACATGTAAGGGTATTTTTTTACAAGTGTTTTGAATTTTGCTATTACCTCCTCGGGAGTCAGCATGAGTCGGCATGGGTCTTTTTTCCAACGGACAGAGTGATCCTTGCATCCGACATCCCAGCATGGATAGCAGTCGAGCCCTTTAGGTTCAATGACCTCATAGTGCTCATAGTAACTCAGTCTCGCTTCCGCCAGCACTCCACCAGTAAAAATGGCCAGGAACGGGATGCCTGACAGTGCAGCAATATGGCATGCGCTCGTATCGGTGCTTATGACATACTTTCCAAGTTTCAATGCTTCAATGTATTCAGGGATTGTTCTCGTTTTTCCTATCAGGTTGATGGCGTTATTTCCCTGAAGATAAGAGCTCTGCTTTGTTCCGATAAAAATCGGGACAAAGCCCATCTGTTCGACCGCCTTGATGAGCATTGGATAGTAGGGTTCCCACCAGCTTCGGGCCGGGTTTGAGGCCATAAGATTTAAGACCACATACCTTGACTGTTCTAATCCGCCCATTTCATGAAGGATCTTGTGGATACTCTCTTTTGCGTCGGGGTATTCCGGCATTCGCTCAACGGCATAACGATCATCCAGACCGAATTTTCTAGTGAATGCAACATGACGATGGACCTTGTTATCCTGTCGTGATTTAGCGATTGTTCCCCCGAAAAGCATCTCCAGGTCAATGAGATTGTAGAGAGTCGTATTTTTCGACGGAACAGGCAGTGGGGAATACTTTTTTTCGTTAGGGATTGGAAGGATCTCATCGAATATTCCAAACCCCTCCATCATAGCAATGTTTCGTTCATAGGTCATAAGCACCAGTTTTCGGCTGGGATACTTTTTCCGAAGCTTTCTGAATGCAGAAATTCCCATCAACAAATCGCCGATACCATCGTCACGAATGACGACGATAGCATCACGATAAGCATCAGCGTCGAAAGGAATACTCTGTTTTTCAGAAAGCGAAAGTTTCCGGATCTGGGTCCCCCATTTCTCATTCAGAAGAACGCTGTCACTTTCTCCATTTCGGCAATCCCGTGTTGGCTCTTCGAAAAGGAGAAGCTCCGCCTTTGGCTCATAAATGATTGCAAATCCAGCAGAACTTAAGCGCTGACAAAAATCGGTATCCTGGTCCTTTTCACGGAATTCTTCGCTCGATTGAAAGCGGTCATACACATCGTGACGCATTGCCACGCAAGTAAAGGTTACGCCAGGTATAATTGATGCCTCGTTAAGAAATCTATGGCATCCGTTACTTATGTCGTTATACTCGATGCCGGCGTGTTGAATAGTTCCATCACGGCTGAGCAGTTTAGCTCCAACAATGCCGACGCGCTTGTCTTCGAGAGGAGCAATGAGT
>CAIVCU010000186.1 GCA_903904495.1 uncultured Chlorobiaceae bacterium | reverse complement strand
GGGGAAGAACCACCAATAAGCACTCGGCTGCTCCCTTCAGCTTGTTAGTAAGCAACAACTCAAATGTCTTCAAGTTTCTATATAATAGAGAGGGATAAAATTCCTTGTATGTTTTTTAGAATATCGTTCGCCATTGCCACACTGCATGCAGCTTCATCACTGCTCATATCATATCCTATCCCGGTCACAAACTCAAGATCTTCATTACTGAGTGCCATGACAACGACTGATCCAGTAGAAAAACCTGATGAGGAAATCTCTCCGGCCGTCGTTCCGCCAACCATTGGGATATCTTTGGCTACAGAAGAAATTCCTGCCAGAAGTTCACGATGATTGAACCGCATTGCGCCGAAAACAATCAGCACTTTGGGAGTTCCGTTAATCTTCCCGATAGCAATCTGAGCCGCTTCTTGTCCTGCAGAAAATGAATCAGGAAGCGAACAGACACCAACTCCTATAGTTTTGTCTGACATAGCGTACTTACTCCGAAGATCAATTGATTAACTGAATCTGCTGATATTGATTATCACTTGTTTCGCCTCTGGATACCAAACCGTAAGCCTTTTGCTTAAAATAAGTTAAAAGGCTACTTGTATACTGGGGATTGAAGACTGATATCTCATAGTATGGGGAAGCAGCCTATCTTTTTTAAGAGTACAATCAATACAGGCACACTTCAGTGAAATTCCTCATGAAAAGTAGGCATTTTTATAGATAAGGCCAAACGTCGGCATTACAGAGTAGAGCTGCAGCGGGCGCGGAATAGATGTAATCTGAATTGGATTGATTGACGGGTTTTGCAGCGTATGCTAATCGAAGCTGTCAGGAAAGATTGGTAAATAAAAACTCCTGGCTTTAGTGTTGAAACCAGAAGTTTTTAATGTGGACCAAATAGTGCTGCTGCTTAAAAGGAAACAGAGAGATCGGAAAGGTAGGTCTTGATTGACTGGTGTTTTCCCAGACCCAGTTTCTTATGCATCCTGTAGCGTATGCTTTCCATGCCTCGCGTTGATATACCGACAGAACGGGCAATTTCAATAGTATCGTAATTCAGTTTGACCAGGAGGCTTATTCTCAGTTCACGCTGATTGAGGTTAGGATGTTTTTTCTGTAATCTTGAGAGGAAGATAGAATCGGTCTCAGTCAGTTCAATATTCAAACGTTTTTCGATCGTTTCTGTTTCAATCAGGCTAAGGCATGAATCAGTCATAACTCTTTTTACAGCGGTATCAATTTCCAGGGCATGTATCTGGTCGAGAAGATTCCGCAACGTATTGGTTTTTTCAGCGATTGCCGTGGATACTCTCGTCAGTTCCATATCCTGAGTTGCAACTCTTGTTTTTAGAGCGGATATCTCTTTTTCAAAATCAAGAGTAGACTTCTGGTTCTGTATTGCTTCTGTTTTCATTGTATCATGTAGGTTATTCAATGTTCGAAGTAATGATGATGGAGGGAAGATATATTTTCTTTTTTCCTCCGTTTGATTCCCATTATTCTAATAAACGTAATCATTACTTGCACGACGTGTTATCGGAAGTAATATGGATTTATTTTATAAAATACCAATGAAATTCGTTTTTTCTGTGAAATAATACTTTTATGTGGGTTGTGAAGTACGCTGAAAAAAGTAACTGTTTATTGCTAATATGATGCTGCATCTTCCTTTCCTGTAAACCAGTGTGCTCTTATTTTTGTTCCTGTTTCTTTTCCATGGTTCTCTGCTATTTTGTTATTCAAGCATAAATGAACAGTTCGCTATGTGCATCAGAATTATTTTTATCTGTTATGAAAATATCTGT
>CAIVCU010000185.1 GCA_903904495.1 uncultured Chlorobiaceae bacterium | reverse complement strand
TTCCCTTCACGAGCATCGCATGGCGAACGGAAGGATCAACGCTGTTCATCTCGGTCGGCGATTTTCTCTTCAATCAGTATCAAGCATCGCACACGGCATGTCGGTTGTGGTCCGCATTTTTGAGGTCGTCCATTCGGAGGAAGCCCTTCCTCCAGAGCTGAAATCGCAGTTGCATTTTGCCTCGGGTTGTGTCAGGGAGGGGTTCGACAATCCAGATAAGCTTCTATTATTTTGGTTTCTGCGACGGTATGGTGGACGATATCCACGAGTGCGTGTTCACATGGAGTTTGAGGGTATCCGAGATAGACTTCCCAATTGGATTGAAGTTTCGGATGTAGATGAACGCAGGAGATATATTCATCGACTCTGGGAGAATAGATCTTAGCAAAGCTCTATTGTGGTAAGGAACGCAGACGCTCTTTTTCCAGCACGTCCATTCAACCAAAAAGGATGTTGATAAGCGTAACCAGCGCGAGCAGTTCATTTTATGACCACTATCTGCTAATGCAAAAAAAAGTTGTATAATCAGCGTTACATAAAGCTGTCATGTTCAAACTTCCGACAGTTCACTTGTGTTGGCCATGTCACACCAGCACTTGCCCCTCTCCTCCTGTTGCTGGCAGATTCAGCGTTTCCTCACGGATCAGCCTACAGTTTCCTGTGGGTACTTTTCCGACAGCTTCACACTGTAAAATTGCTTCTTCTGTATGTGTCGGTGGGCTCCGCTGACTGAACAACGGGTCCGTTTTACCAGACAATTCACCTACGCAACCTCACGTCGCACTACATTTTCATAACTTAAGAGGAGAACGAAGAGCTTGTTATAAGAACCCCTGATAGGTTGTAATTGTTGGGATCGGTTAAGATTTTTATGCGCAGAAATGCTGAGATATTAATGCAATAAATTACTTTATAGCAGAACTTGGATATGATAAACCACATTGAGCTTGAGCTCTATATGGCATCGAATGATTCCTATTCGTCCATAATGTTTAACGGTTCTTTAGCTGATTATATTCAGCAAGAGCAGATTGAGTTTGAGCTGTATTAGAATGATTCAACGCCTTCTAGCGGACGTAAGGCTGGGAGATATTTAAAATTGCAGTCGCTGGTCAAGCGTCCGTGACCCCATGAGGATATTCACATAAAGAACGAGTCCTGAAATATATGGCAATTCCAATAACGGATTTGATTGTCGCGGTCGTTAGTAAAATGGTCGATGACTCCCAAGCAGAGGCTTACCGTGAGCCAAGTCATTCTGATTTGGATTTCTATTTTGGACGGAGTGGCTTATCCAATGTCGATCCTAAATCGCAAGGCCAAACTGTTGGGAAGGCAAAACGTGTAAGATCTGTTCTTTCGTGGGCAATAGATAATGACCAAGCTGCAGGTGGTAAGTTGATAGAATCCTTGGTTTCGAAAATTCGGGCATCTGGTGGTTTTCGTGAAACTTCTGAGAATTACATTGGTAATGAGGTCATTGTAAGGGCGATAGAAGCCTTTGATTCGGAAGGGTACACATTCACTAAAGACGGAGACCTTCGCCCAAAGAACTTAGAAGCTCTAAGTGGTCGTGACCTCACGGAAGCTTTGTGCGCATATGTTCGGCGGGCAAAAAAGGGAGCAGAAGATGCGGCTTTGCTTTCGGGCACGGGCAAGGATCTATTAGAAGCTACAGCTGCACACGTAATATCAATGATTTTCGGCACATACCCTCAGCAAGCCAATTTCCCAACGCTTTTAGGGCAAGCATTTGTTGCTCTTGGTCTTGCTACACCTGAAGATCAGCCGTCATCTACGGAATCTTATCAGCGTTCTATGGAGAGAGGCATGTATCAAGTAGCAGTCGGAGTTAACAGGTTACGAAATAAACAAGGCACGGGCCATGGTCGTCCTTGGGTTGCAGATATCACTTCAGCGGAGGCGGAAGCCGCAATTGTGCTTTCTGGTACGGTGGCGGGTTATATGCTCGATAAATTGAAAAAATGCTAACAATGCTGTCACAAGGACGTCAAATACTCCGCTACGCTCCGATTTTTCCACTTATGATGTCTGGTGCTATAGGTAGCCTGGGAGTTTTACATGGATAACACAAAGGATATCTTAGACCCTCGGATCGATTCACGCATATCCTTGCTTAAAGAGTTCGGAAGCTTGGCACGGCTGTGGGTTGAAGGCAACTTTGACCCCGATGGCCGCCAGGAGCTTCGTAAACGGATCAACAAGCTACTTGTTCCCGCTAGGCTTGCTGTACTAGAAGCGGGCACTATGCAGCTAATCACCATTAGCCCTCCTCCAAGCGTCGGAGGAATAGTAGCGCAGAACATGGATCCTTTTCGTAACTTTTTCGAAAACTTCTGGGG
>CAIVCU010000184.1 GCA_903904495.1 uncultured Chlorobiaceae bacterium | reverse complement strand
GAAATATTAAAGTTCTTTATGTCTCCGGTGAAGTTTCTCCTTTTGTAAGAATCAGCGCGCTTGCTGATTTTATGGCATCATTCCCCCAAGCTATTGAGGAAGAAGGGTTCGAGGCTCGCATCATGATGCCGAAATACGGCACGATCAATGACCGTAAGTTCCGGTTGCATGATGTATTGCGTCTGTCGGATATAGAAGTTCATCTGAAGGAGAAAGTCGACCTGCTGAACGTCAAGGTGACGGCATTGCCTTCGAGCAAAATTCAGACATACTTTTTGTACAACGAAAAATACTTTAAGCGTAATGGTCTATTTACCGATCTCTACAGCGGAAATGATCTGAAGGGAAGTGCCGACAAGGTTGTTTTTTTCAATGTAGGCGTTCTTGAAACCCTGCAGCGGCTTGGATGGAAGCCCGATATTATCCACTGTCACGACTGGTATGCATGTCTTATTCCCCTTCTGCTGAAAACAGTCTATGCATCGAATGAGTTTTTCAAGGATATAAAAACTGTTCTTACCATTCATAATATTTACCGGCAGGGTGTTATTCCATTCAAGTCATTCCAGAAGCTGCTGCCCGAAGAGGTATGCTCCGGCCTCTATTGTGCCAACGACGAGGTGAATATGCTCTATACCGGTGTTGAACATGTCGACCTGTTCACCACGACATCGAAACGCTATGCCGAAGAAATTGTTCAGGATGGTCCGCAGACTTTCGGGCTTGGCCCTGTGCTTGAGGAACATCAGGAAAAGTTTTACGGGATCATTAACGGCATTGACAGCCGCCAGTGGAACCCTTCGACTGACAAGCTCATCAAGAAGCGCTATGGTCTTGAAAATATGGATGGCAAGCTTGACAATAAAAAAGCTCTCTTGGAGGACGCAGGCCTGCCCTATCGCGAGGGTGTACCTCTTGTGGGTGTTATTGCCAATTTTGATGAGTTTCAGGGAGCGGAGCTCCTGCTGCAAAGTCTTGAACAGCTTGCAGCCCTAGATATTCAGCTTATCATCAGTGGTTCCGGCGACAAGAAATACGAAAAGCTTTTTCAGGATTTTGCAGCCGCACATCCCGAACAGGTGAGCCTGCATGGTGAATTTTCCGATTCTTTTTTCCACCTTGCCATAGCGGGGCTGGATATTCTGCTTATGCCGGGTATGATTGAGTCGTGCGGCATGATCCAGATGTTTGCCATGAACTACGGCACCATACCTGTAGCGTATGCCGGAGGCGGGATTGTGGAAACCATAGACGATTTTGCCGATGAAAGAGGGTCGGGATTTATTTTTCATGACTATACGGTTGACTCGCTTCTCGGCAAGCTCAATGAGGCTATTGAATGCTTCCATGACGAGGAGAGCTGGGAGCCGATTGTCACTGCCGCCATGACCAGAGATTTCACCTGGAAAAATTCTGCTGAAGAGTATGATCAGTTGTACCGTCAACTTCTTGAAAAATAGGGGATGATGGGAGAAACAATCAAGGTCCTTTTTCTTGACAGGGATGGGACAATCAATCAGGATACGGGCAGTTACATCTACACCAAAGCACAGCTTATTCTTATAGACCGGGCTGATGAGGCGATTGCACTCGCAAAGAGTGCCGGGTTTCGGATTGTTATTATATCCAATCAGGCCGGTATTGCCAGAGGTATAGCTACGGTGGAGCAGGTTGAAGAGGTGAATCACTACCTCAACGACCTGCTTTCAGCCAGAAATGCAAGCTTTGACCGTTGTTATTACTGTCCTTACCATCCCGAGTATCCACATCCGGATTACGATCGTTTCATGGAGTTCCGGAAACCGGCGACAGGTATGGTTGAGCAGGCCATTGACGATTTTCTTGCCGAAGGGCTCATTGTTGACAGAAGTGCATCGTTTTTTGTAGGCGATAAAACGCTTGATGTGGAGTGCGGGCTGCGTGCCGGACTGAGACCGGTGCTGGTACGAACAGGGCACAACGAGGAAAAGCTCTGTATCGAACGCAATATCATTCCCGAATTTGTAGCTGACGATCTCTATAAAGCTGTTACGGAGTATATTCTTGCCGTTGCCTGATTGTGATACACTTCCCTATGCCAGCGTCTTCAAAGTATGCTGAGTCTTTATCTGCATATTCCCTTCTGTAAAACCCGCTGCAGCTACTGTGATTTCTATCTTGTAACGCGACCCGACCATATCGCTGCATTTTTCAAGGCACTGTCCATTGAAACTGCATCCCGTTCGTCCGATCTTAAAGGGCGCACGATCAGTTCCATTCATTTTGGTGGAGGCACCCCCTCTTTTGTGCCGGTCCGCTATCTTGCTGCATGGATCGATGAGATTGCCTCTTTGTGCCGCTTTGCACCCGATATTGAAATTGCACTCGAGGCCAATCCTGAAGATCTTGGCGGTCATGCCATGGATGAACTCCGGGCCTCCGGGATAACAAGGTTGAGCCTTGGTGTTCAGTCATTCACAGCGGAAAAGCTTCAGGCTCTCGGCCGGGCGCATACGGCGTCGGAGTCGAAGGAGGCAACGGCAAAAGCGCTTCAGAAGTTTGAGTCGGTAAGCGTTGACCTTATCTGCGGCGTTCCCGGAGAACAGCTTCCCCTCTGGGATGCCGATCTGCATGCGGCGATGGAACTCAGGCCCCAGCATATATCGGTTTATATGCTTTCACTCGAGCCGAAGACCCGGCTTTACCGGGATGTTCTCCGTGGCGATATCACCGTTCCTGATGATGAAGTTCAGGCATCCATCTATGAACATGCCCTCAGCCGGCTTGCAGAGCAGGGATATACTCATTACGAGGTATCGAACTTCTGTATGCCGGGCTATCATTCCCGCTATAATCTGGCAAGCTGGAAGCGGGAGCAATACCTTGGATTCGGCCCCTCTGCACACAGTTTTATTGTTACTGAAGATAAAGAGACCCGCAGCGCAAATGTTTCGAGCCTGACCCGCTATATAGCTGCTCCCGGCAGCGCTGAGGCCTTTCGTGAAGTGCTTTCGGCTGAAGAGCGGTTTACAGAAGAGGTTTTTCTTTCCCTGCGAATAAACAGCGGTCTTGATGTTG
>CAIVCU010000183.1 GCA_903904495.1 uncultured Chlorobiaceae bacterium | reverse complement strand
GATTTATCGCACAGGCTTTTCAGTCAATTCTGGCCAACAAGATGCGTTCTTTTCTCTCCGTACTGGGAATTCTTGTCGGCGTTGCATCAGTCATTGCCATGATGGCCCTTGGTGAGGGAGCCAAAGCATCCATGCAGGAACAGCTGAAATCAATGGGTTCCAACATGCTTTCGATCAGGGCCGGATCGGCCAAGATCAGGGGTGCCTCTCAGGGGGCTGGCGCTGTTGCACGTTTCACTTTTCCTGATGTGGATGAAATTGCTTCGCTGCATACGCTGGTAAAAAATGCCAGCGGTGTAGTCAACGGAGCTGGACGAATAGTGTACGGCAACAAAAACTGGAGCACAAGCCTGACCGGCGTGGGCTATGATTACGGCACGATGCGGGCAGCTGTGCCGACGATTGGACGATGGTTTACCCGTGACGAGATTCAGACCCGTGAAAAGGTGGCCATTATCGGCGTAACGGTTGTGAAGGAACTCTTTGGCACCACCAATCCGCTGGGCAAGACCGTAAAAATCAACAGAATCAATTTCACGGTTATCGGCATTGCTCCGGCGAAAGGATTTTCCGGACCGCAGGACGAGGATGACATCGTGATTATTCCGGTAAACACCGCCATGTACCGTGTGCTTGGCAAAACCTATCTCAGCGGTATTTTTGTCGAGGTTGCTTCGCCTACGTTAATTGAAAAGACGAAAGACGATATCAGTGCGCTGATTAGAAAACGGCACCGACTGAAAGAAGATGATGATTCTTTTAATATCAGGGACATGACTGAAATTCAGCAGATGCTCAGCAGCACAACACAGACAATGAGCCTTCTGCTTGGCTCCATTGCCGCCATCTCGCTGGTGGTCGGAGGTATCGGTATTATGAATATCATGCTGGTATCGGTGACTGAACGGACCAGGGAGATCGGGCTGCGTAAAGCAATCGGGGCAAGAAAAAACGATATCATGCTGCAGTTTCTTGTCGAGTCGGTTGGCATGACGGTCAGCGGCGGGTTGATCGGCATCATGCTGGGCATTGCCATCTCCCTCATTCTCTCCTATTTTGCCGGATGGACGGTAATAACCTCGCCGATATCGGTTGTGCTTGCAACGGCTTTTTCAGCACTTACCGGGATTTTCTTCGGCCTCTGGCCTGCCAGAAAGGCCGCGGAACTGAAACCTGTAGAAGCTCTCCGGTACGAATAGAAAGAGATGTCGAAAAAAAATCTTTTTTCACCGCAAGATTCTTTCAGAAACCGCGTCATACCTATTGCAGGCATGTGAAAGTTGTTCGATGTTTTTATGATGATGTACGTGTAAATATAACAGCAACGGGTCGGGTTATGAGTGTGTGTTGAGTGGTGATGATTCAGAATAGCACAAGTGACTGATGATTGATAGGTTAAGGCCTGACAGGTTGTTGTTTTTGATAGCGAAGAGGACTTTTCTTCTTCGCTATTTTTATTGGCGTTGTTCTATCCCGCCTGACGGCATTTCTGATCAAGCTAAAGGTAATGGCGTTGCACAAAATTATAGTGAAGTTTCCAAATGGTTTCGTCTTGCAGCTACTCAAGGAAATGTAAAGGCACAGATCACCCTCGGGTTGATGTATGAAAAGGGCTATGGAATTGATCAAAGCTTTACTGAAGCGCATAATTGGTATAAGCTTGCAGCTGATCAGGGCAGTTCAACAGCTGAGCAAAAAATCGTCGAACTGGAAATGCTTTAAACGATCCGAAAGCTTTTAAAGAAAATCAACTTGCGGTTGATCATGAGTATGCCTCTCGCCTGGTAAATCTCCGCGCAACATCAATTGATCGTGATGATCGTAGCGTTCCGCTAATTGTATCAACTCTCCTTTTTATCGTATTCCCTCATATACTTCAATGGGCTTCACGAAGACTCCTGTTTTATTTCCGAAACTGGTCGTTTTGGTAGTGAGTTCTATGCTGGTTAAGTATATATTAAATATATTATATATATAAAATGGCGTTATTTGACCAAAAAAGGCGATATATAGTTGAGAATATATGGTAATTTGTATATTACTTAAAGTTGTGTTTTGACCGTTCATCCAATCCTGAAGATGGGAAAAAGAAATGAACGCGATATGTGGGATAGCGATGGAGATAAAAACGTTTTGTGACTCTAAGGTAATCCGGCTGAAAAAAACGCTGATTTTCGTTTTTTTATCAATTCTGTTTTTTGCACCGCTAAAAGCCGCTTTACCGGTAAATATGTCAGAACTTCGTTCAGCAGCGCAAAAAGGAAATGCAGTTGCTCAATTCAGTCTCGCCGGAATCTACTATAATGGTTATGGAGTAGATCGAAATTATGTTTTAGCAGTTAAATGGCTTTATCTCGCGGCCGGGCAGGGGTTTGCAAAGGCTCAGTACAATCTTGGAGAGATGTACTATCTGGGTCATGGTGTAGAGCAGAATTATACTGAAGCATTAAAATGGTATCGTCTTGCCGCAGCGCAGGGTATGCCGGATGCCCAGTATAATCTTGGGGTATCATATGCCACAGGTAAAGGCGTTCAGCAAAACTTAGCGGAAGCATTTAAATGGTATCGCCTTGCAGCTGCGCAGGGAGATGCAAAGGCTCAATATAATCTCGGTGTATTATACTCTAAAGGGGCAGGAATTGAGCAGAATGAAGCAGAAGCAGTGAAATGGTATCGACTTTCTGCTGAAAAGGGACATATAATGGCTCAAAATAATCTTGGAGTGATGTACGCAAAGGGTAATGGTGTAAAGCAGAACTTAACTGAAGCTGCAAAATGGTTTCGTATGGCAGCAACGCAGGGAAATGAAAAGGCGCAGCTCACTCTCGGGCTGATGTATGAGAAAGGGTACGGGATTACAAAAAACCATTCTGAAGCTGAAAAATGGTATCGCCTTGCTGCTGAACATGGTAATGTAATAGCACAGCAGAAAATTGTTACCATGTATGCTAATGGCCGGAAGTGAAGTGCGAAACACTCTTGCGGCTGGAAAAACTCGGTGTCAACTTCCAGTTTTTGTAATCGCCATCTTAAAAAAGTCATTTACTGGTATTGTCTTCCGTAGGATAGACACAAAGTTATTACAGTTACACACCCGAGCGTGCTCCGTTTATCTTTGGATGATTGAGAGCAAAGGCGTTGCAATTGATGCTTTTCCGGATTGGAAGATATTGGATGAATTGCAATAGCTGTGTCAAAATCTATCCAGATAACTTCAGTACCTTCTAAATTACGACCTCGCCGGGCAAGAAATTTACCGGCTGGAGTGGTACGCTCATATGGTTTAATTTCGCAAAGCTACTTTTCGCCAACTCCCGGAAAGGAAAAGTCCCCGATAGCCTGACCGATAAGAGCGGGTGACGTAGCAATGATTAACCCCTCTTTTCTGAAGACATAAATTTTAGCATCCACTCTGTAACTTCGTGAACGGATGTATCCGCCTCTTCTGAAGCAAAAAAAGCTTTATCCTGAATTTCCTCAGTATCAGCATATCTGCCGAAGAGAAAAGCAAATAAAAGCGAAAGTATGAAGAACTTTCTTGAAATCCTTGACGTGCAGCGTCTGTTATTTCTTTTGGGCATTAAAAATTAATACTTGGCCGGTATGAATCTGCAAAAAGGAAAGGTGAATTCCAAAATATGCGGATAATAACTATATCAAAATCTATATCACTAAAGTCAGGGGAAAAAACATTATCAGAAAAAAAATAATACATCTGAACCTGATAGTTTCTTCTTACAAACTTTAGAAGCTTAAATCGCCATGTCCATTAACATTATTAATTCTAATAGTGCTCATGAAGCAAAAAAGAAAAACCTTATGAACGGTTGGTGGGTACGATGAAAAAAACAAACAGTGAATATATATTTATTCTATATAACGCTATTATACTTGCTAATTCACATTATGATTTATTAAGATGAAAAACAAGAAAATTAATTTTATCCAACTTCTTTTGCATCCAATATCAGATTAATGAAGTAATTCAGAAAAAAGAATAATACGATCCACTAAGGAAGTATGCTTATTTGATGTCGGCTTTCTCTTTGTTTTCAAATCATGAGTCGATAGCGGCAGCATGACTATTTTCTCCTTCGCATTACGTATTGAGCAAGGGGAGTGTAAGGGATTAGGCCGGTATGCGGTACAATTATATTTGGTTGAAGTTATCAGGATATATTATTTATATTACTTTAATGCTACGATATTCAGGTTAATTGAGTGAGATCTCAACCACACTAATAGATGATTCAATAATGTCACAGGAAGAAGCGAACGTTTTCCTCGAGAAGATGAAAAATGATGCCGCGTTTAGAGAGGCAGTTATAAGAATTGAAGATGTAAAGGCAAAGATGGAGTATATCCATCGAAAGGGATATTGTTTTACGTCGGATGAGCTTGAATTTGCTGTGGTTACAATGCAGGCGTGAAAAGTTTAATACAGGTGAGAAACATATTGACGAAGGAAAATAGATAAGAAATAGATAAGATTATATAGGTAAGAGTGAAAGCAGGGTTTCCTCAACTGAAGTAAAGAAAACAAAACACCCCGAAGTGCAACTGCGGGGTGTTTTGTTTTTTATGTCGAGCGTCTCAGGTCAGGATGCCAGGGCCGCCTGCACTTTTTTAGCTGCATCACGCAGCCCATTGGCTGAAATGAGGTTTAATCCTGAGTCATCAAGCATTTTTTGTGCTATCGGGGCATTGGTTCCTTCGAGTCTTACAATTACCGGCAGGTGAAGGCCGATCTTTCTTGCAGCTTCAATAATGCCGCCTGCAACACGGTCACAGCGAACAATGCCGCCGAAAATGTTGACAAGAATTGCCCTGACATTTTTGTCGCTCAGAATAATCTTGAATCCCTCTTCAACAGTCTGTGGACTTGCTGACCCGCCAACGTCAAGGAAGTTTGCCGGTTTTCCGCCAGCAAGCTGGATCATGTCCATGGTAGCCATTGCCAGTCCTGCGCCGTTAACCATACAGCCTACATTACCATCAAGGCGGACATAGTTGAGATTTGATTTTGACGCTTCAACTTCAAAAGGATCTTCTTCGCTGATATCCCTCAGTTCAAGAAAATCTTTATGGCGGAAGAGTGCATTGTCATCAAAATTGATTTTGGCGTCAAGTGCCAGCACCTTGCCTTCTTTGGTAACTACCAAGGGGTTGATTTCAGCAATAGCTGCATCTATCGAGGTGTATGCATGGTAAAGAGCAATTATAAAGCGAACGGCATTACGGAACTGATCGTCCTTAAGTCCAAGGAAAAAAGCGGCTTCCCGTGCCTGAAAATCCTGTATTCCATAGAGAGGATCAATCTGGATTTTCAAGAGTTTTTCAGGAGTCTCTTCAGCTACGGTTTCAATTTCCATGCCGCCTTCAGTCGAAACCATCAGAACATTCCTTGAAGTTGACCGATCAAGGGTGATGCCGACATAAAACTCTTTTTCAATATTCATGCCCTCTTCAACAAGCAGGCGTCTGATCTCTTTGCCTTCAGGTCCTGTCTGATGGGTAACAAGAGTCTTGCCAATTAATTCCTGGGCAATATCAAAAGCTTCCTCAGGTGACTTGGCAAGCTTTACCCCTCCGGCTTTACCCCTGCCACCGGCATGAATCTGTGCTTTAACAACCACTACGGGGCTGGTCTGCTGAGCAAAGAGCTGTTCAGCAGCCTGTTTTGCTTCTTCAGGTGAATATGCTACAATTCCTTTTGG
>CAIVCU010000182.1 GCA_903904495.1 uncultured Chlorobiaceae bacterium | reverse complement strand
GACCGGGAAGAAAGGCGCGAGCATGAATGGCGTGAACATGAGTGGCGCGAGCACAACGGCTGGGGAGGCCGCGGTTGGGGCCGAGATGCTTTATCGCCAGGGCGACCTCGAAAACCGCGGACCTCAGCTCTATGTAAAGAAAGTGCTGATCCAGCAGGAATGCCGTGATCTTCTGCCCGAATATCTTCGTTTCATTTCCGGTGTTGTCGATACCGAAGATCTTTCGCTTAATGTTTCGCGCGAAGTAGTTCAGTCAAGTCCTGTACTGGCAAAAATCCGCCAGATCCTGACTGGGAAAATTCTTGGCTGGTTTGAAACTCTTGCTCAGGAACAGCCCGATAAATTTAAAACATTCTACAAGGCTTTCGGTCCGATTATCAAGATTGGTTTGAATACTGACTTTACAAATCGCGACAAGATTATTGAGCTCTTAAGGTTTGAAAGTACAAAAACTGAAGTGGACGAATATGTGACGCTCAAGACTTACTCTGAAAGGATGGGTGCTGACCAGAAAGAAATTTACTATCACTCCGGCTCCAGCCGCGCACAGCTTCTCGCGCATCCGAATCTCGAGTATTTCCAGAATCAGGGTATTGAGGTTCTGCTGCTTAGCGATCCTGTTGATGTGTTTGTGATTCCATCGATCCATGAGTATGATAAAAAGCCTCTCAAATCGATTGACAAAGCGGATATTGACTTTTCGAAGCAGAAAAAAGAAACGGAAAACGAAAAGGATAAGCCCCTTGCAGGCAATCTTCTCGAGCCGGTTCTTAAGCTTTTCCGCGAAACACTTGGTGAGGGGATAGAAGATGTCATTGAATCTCATCGTCTTGTCAGTTCTCCTGTTACTCTTGTGAGTGGCAAGGATGGCCTTGACAGCCAGATGGAAAAGATGATGAAGATGATGAAGAGCGATATGCCTGCAGGTAAAAAGATTCTTGAGGTCAACACCTCGCACCCGATTATCCGTAATCTTGCCGGCATGATCATGGCTGATGAAAATAATCCACTCATCAGGACCGCCATGAAACAGCTTTACGAAGGCGCATTGCTTCTTGAGGGAGGGCTTGATTCGACCACTGCATTTTTATCGAGAATGAACGAATTGATCGAGGCGGCTACACTTTCCAGATAAGAGGATTCTAAAACGTTTTAACTTAAGAATTTGTGAAAAAGGGAAGGGATATCGAGGCCAGACATGTCGCGGTTTTTCAGAAAAATGAAATAACCGAGCACTATATCTATAAAAATCTCTCTACCAGAGTAAGCGGCGTTAAAAATCGCCGCATACTTTTTCAGATTGCCGATGATGAGATGCGTCATTACAATGTCTGGAAAACCTACACACGAAAGGATGTAAAGCCAAGCCGCATCAAAATCTGGTTTTACACGCTTGTCAGTCTGGTGTTCGGTTTTACCTTCGGTATCAAGCTGATGGAAAACGGGGAAAAAAATGCACATGATATCTATAGCCGCATTCCCGACTCATTCAAGGAGATCAACGGTATTATCCGCGATGAGGAAGAGCACGAACAGGCACTGCTTACCCTTCTTGATGAAGAGCGTCTTAAATACACAGGCTCTATTGTTCTCGGTCTCAACGATGCGCTTGTTGAACTTATGGGCGTCCTGGCAGGACTTACGTTTGCCCTTCAGAACACCTCTCTTGTAGCCTTGACCGCTGCCATCACCGGAGTTGCAGCAGCCCTTTCCATGGCAGCATCCGGATATTTGTCAACAAAGTCGGATCCAGGAGGGAAAAATCCATTTGTTGCAGCACTCTATACCGGTATAGCCTATATCGTTACCGTAGTGTTGTTGATAACACCCTATCT
>CAIVCU010000181.1 GCA_903904495.1 uncultured Chlorobiaceae bacterium | reverse complement strand
GGGCCAAATGATCAACCGCAAGGGTGATGGTGAGGAAGGAATGGTGATGGATTTCAAATTTTTGAAAGAGATCATGCTGGATCATATCCATGACAAGCTTGATCACGGCTTTGCCGTATGGAAAGATGACTTTGAAGATCTTGAATTTATTACAAAGCGAAATTCACGGGTGCTTGTTACCGACGAACCACCTACCGCCGAATGCCTTGCACGATGGGCTTTCAATCAGATTTGTCATCGCCTGCCCGAAGGAGTCACGCTCAAACTGCTCCGCTGGTACGAAACACCAAATAATTGGGCGGATTATGAAGGTATCGACACACTCCCTTAGAAAAAACACCTCCTTTCGATTTGCATTCAATAACAAGTCCCCTTCTACGCTTAATAAAAGAATGCAATAATAATTACAGCAAATTTTTAAAGATTTTTTAATAAACGTAACAATTGTTACGTTATACATCGTCAGCAAAAGATGTAATATCAAAAACTTCGTTGGCATCTGGTGTTAACAATTCAAACCCCTTCAAGCTGATCGGCAAGTTCACTTTTTTTATTGCGAGGCGAGTCATACAAATTTTATGCTCAGGAAACGTATGTCATTTACTCTGTCATTGCAAAAGAGAGTCTGAATACCTTTATCTGTCTTGTCGGGCAATTTAATAAATACTTACTATGGAGCTGAACATGTTCAAAAGTATAACCAAGATCATAAAAGCCGCTTTGTTAATGACAAGTTTCGGTTTCATCGCATCGGATGCATTTTGCAGTGGAACAATCACAGGGTCGATCGATACCGACCTGCAAAAATACACAGGAAATGCCGTTGTTTATCTGATGAACGTCAAGGGTCCGGTGGTACCGCAACATAAATCCATTGATCAGGAAAATCTAACTTTTATCCCAAAAGTAACAACCATCCCTGTCGGGTCGACCATTGGCTTTACAAACAATGATAAAATCTATCACAATATTCACTCAGTCAGTGCTGCCAAGCAGTTCAACCTGGACACCTATGATCCTCGACCAAAGTCGGTAACGTTTGATAAACCCGGTGTTGTTCATCTGCTCTGCAATGTTCACTCTGAAATGTCGGGCTGGGTTGTTGTTACTGAAAATCAGTATGCAGCGGTAACCGAGCATGACGGTAAATTTACAATCCCCAATGTTCCTGCGGGAACTTATGAGATAACTGCCTGGAGCGAAATGCTCAAACCTCAGGGTCGGACAATGGTCACTGTTGCAGATGGCGCAACAGCACCCGTTGTCATTAAACTGGCTCAATAACCTCCCGGGAACAGGCCTCCCCCGCCAGTGAACAGATGCTTCTTTCAGGGGGAGGCAAAAACCTGCCGCACAAGCAGCTGAGCTGGAATTACCTCTATGCCGGATTATGCATGAATGGAGCCGCTTTCTTTATTTTCCGTGATTGACCATGTCTGATGTGGTAAGCGTATTCCATAAATGCATGAACAAATGTTATCATTAATCATAGCGTCCAAAAACAATAGAGAATAACGAGACATGGAACGTATCGTAAAAAAACTTACCGACCTTATCGGTAATACCCCGCTGCTTGAACTTGAAAATTTCAATCAGCAGCATCAAACCCAAGCCACTATTATTGCGAAGCTTGAGTACTTCAATCCGGGTGGCAGCGTCAAAGACCGCATTGGTTATGCAATGATCGAGGATGCTGAAAAAAAGGGATTGCTGAATAAAGAGAGCGTCATCATTGAACCGACAAGCGGAAATACCGGCATTGCTCTGGCATTTATTGCCGCCGCCAAAGGATACCGGCTGATACTCACCATGCCTGAAACCATGAGTAT
>CAIVCU010000180.1 GCA_903904495.1 uncultured Chlorobiaceae bacterium | reverse complement strand
CCAGGGTGTCGGGCAGATTACCGAAACTGACGTATTGCTGGCAGCGGCTTCTGATGCCATTATTATAGGTTTCAGGGTGCGTCCTAATGTCAATGCCAAAAAGCTTGCTGAAAAAGAAGATCTTGATGTCCGCTTCTACAGCGTTATTTATCATGTGCTTGAAGATGTCGAAAAAGCGCTTGAAGGTATGCTCTCTCCTGAACTTCATGAAGAGAGTCTTGGTTCTCTTGAGGTCCGCCAGGTATTCAAGGTGCCGAAAATTGGCAATGTCGGCGGATGTTATGTGCTTGAAGGTAAGGTTTTTCGTGACTCGAAGGTACGCCTGCTTCGTGACGGTGTTCAGATCTATGAAGGACAGCTTGCCGCGCTCAGGCGCTTCAAGGATGATGTCAAGGAGGTCGACGCCGGTTATGAGTGCGGTATGAGCCTGAAAAATTATGATGATATCAAGGTTGGAGATGTTGTCGAGGCCTATAAGATCGTTGAGAAGAAGCGAAAACTTTGAACAGATTATTGTTGATCCATGTCGATACGTACTGATAGAGTAGCTTCTCTTCTGCAGCAGGAGCTTGGGGCAATCCTTCAAAAGGAGCTGCCTCGCGGTGGCCCGATTGTTACCATTGTTGAGGTGAAGGTCACCGGCGATCTCAGCATTGCCAGGGTCTATGTTTCTATTATTGGCTCGGAGAAACAGCAGGAAAAAGCCATGGCATTTTTGCTGGATGAAACAAAAAGTATCAGGATGATACTTTCATCGAAGATCAGGCATCAGTTCAGGCGTATTCCTGAACTTGAATTTCATGAGGATCACCTCTATGAGCGAGCAAACAGGATTGAGCAGCTTTTGAATGAAGTAAGAAAAGGCAGTGTCAAGGATAGTTGACAGAGACTTTTTTATAAACAGTGTGCATGGATGAACAGCATAACCGACAGTATCATTCATGATGAGGGTGATTTTCTGCTGATTGACAAGCCGTTTGACTGGACCTCGTTCGATGTGGTGGCAAAAATCAGAAATACCTTTAAGAGTGCCGGGTTGAAGCGCAAGGTAGGTCATTCGGGGACTCTGGACCCAAAGGCAACCGGCCTTCTTATTCTTGCTACCGGAAGGAAAACCAAAGAGATTGCACAACTTGAGGTGCTTGACAAGGTTTATGATGGCGCAATAAAGCTTGGCGTCATGACGGAAAGCCATGATATTGAAACTTCCGAGTATGGTCATTGCAGCGTTCGGCATCTGACGGATACGCAGATCAGCTCTGTGGTATCTGAATTCGTAGGAACTCATCTGCAGCAGCCGCCTATGCATTCGGCTGCCTGGCACAATGGAAAACGCCTTTATGCTCATGCTCGCAAGGGAGAGGTTATCAAGGAGCGTAAAGCAAAGGAGATTGTTATCCACCGCTTTGAGATCACCCGCATTGAGCTTCCGTTTGTGTATTTTGTTCTCCATGTATCCAAGGGGGCTTATATCAGAGTGATTGCCCATGAGTTAGGTTCAGCATTGGGCGTCGGGGGGTATCTGGCATCACTCAGACGTGTTTCTATCGGTCCCTATCAGCTGAGCTCTTCGAACACGGTATCAGAGACAATTGAGGCGATTCTTCAGCAGGCATCAACCACCTCTCCCCGATGAAGGGAGATAAACGATAAGTATGCGTATTGTTGAGTATGATAATGACCTTGTCCGCAGCTATGGTTCCCGGTCTCCTGTCGATCTGCCGTCCATCGGCTCTGTCGTTACGGTAGGCTCCTATGATGGGGTACATAAAGGACACCGGAAGATCATTGCCCGTACTGCAGCTATAGCCCGTTCACGCCATCTCAGAAGCGTGGTTGTGACGTTTGAGCCACATCCGAGAATGGTCCTTAAGGGAGCTGTTTCCGGCCCGCTTGGGCTGCTGACCACTCTGGAAGAAAAAATTGATCTTCTTGCCCGGGAGAATATTGATCTTCTTTGTGTTATCCGCTTTACTCCTGATTTTGCATCACGAACCTCTGATGAATTTATCCGGAATGTT
>CAIVCU010000179.1 GCA_903904495.1 uncultured Chlorobiaceae bacterium | reverse complement strand
TATGCTGGATTAGAAAGTTTTAAAAAATACTTTGATCAGCCAATAAGTAATAATATTGCTAATGATATACAAGATATAATAGAAAAAACCGATATAAAAACCACAGAAAAAGAAAGTTTGATCCAGTGCAGAATTGGTCAGGGTAAATTTAGAGAAAACCTCATAAATCTATGGCAGGGGTGTTCTGTTACTGGGGTTAATATGATTTCATTGCTTGTGGCTTCGCATATCAAGCCATGGTGCTATTCAGATAATAAAGAGCGTCTTGATCCATTCAATGGATTCCTATTATTGCCAAATATAGATAAAGCTTTTGATATGGGATATATCTCTTTTGATGAAAAAGGCATGATTGTAATTTCTAAAGATTTGGATGATTTTGGCTTACTCGGAATAAAAAGAAGCATGCAAATCAATATCAAAGATGAAAATATACCATATTTAAAGTATCATCGTACCCACATATTCAAAAGCTAACAAATGCATGGGGACGTATTTTGTCCATCGCTCAAGTCAAAGCCCCTCATCCCAGTATAATTATTCCCGCTGCTTCTCTTTTCCTCACCTCACCCTCCAGAACTAACAACCCCCCCCAGTTCCCCCTCAACCACCTCCAGCACATCATCCCGCTCCAGCACCACCCGCGCCAACTGCCGGTCAATCTCCCGCTGCAACGTCGGCGACCCAATCTTCGCCGTCACCTCCTTCGCCCGCACCAAAAAATCCAGATCAGCCGGCCGGTCACGCAACTCAAACCGCTGCGGATAGGTCACCACCACATTCGCCGCATCATAATCCCCCCCCTCCCACCGGCAAAAAATCCTGAACAACTGGTTCTCCGTCACCGCAAGCTGAGCCGCCTTCTCCGCCAGCAGCGTATTTAAAATCTGAAACTCCGTCTCAATCGCAACCCCGGAGGCTACCGCCGACCGGTATGTTCGCACCGGCGTCAAATGCGCCATCGGGTTAATCATCTCCACATTCATCTCAATCGCCAGCAACAACCCGAGCTACACCATGGAGTGTCTCGCCACCATTGGCTAATGTAGTAAATGAAGCAAATGCACCTTTTCAGAAGAAAAGAAAAATTCACCCATCAAAAGTTTACGCTCTCTTTTTCGTTATCTTTAATAACTTTTCAGAACATTTCTCAAGTATACTGTAGGTTCAAAAAAAAATGAAAATATTGAGCGATTTGTAAAGCTTTAGTAATGTTTTGGCTATTTATGATGGTTTTTATTTTTGGTATAGTGTTTTAAAATTATCAGATATAGGGCTTTATTGAGAAAATGAAAATGAATATTCTTGTTACCGGCAGTAAGGGGCAACTGGGCTCTGAGTTACAGGAGTTGTCGGCCAGATGCGGCAGCCAGCAGTTTTTTTTCTATGATCTTCCTGAGCTCGATATAACCAGCCATGATCTCGTTGATCATGTATGCCGTGAACACGGAATAAACGTTATTGTGAATTGCGCGGCATATACCGCTGTGGACAAGGCAGAAACAGACGTTGAGACCGCATATCGTGTTAACAGAGATGGATCAGCTGTACTTGCTGCATGCGCTAAAGAGCATCATGCTCTTCTCGTGCATCTCTCCACTGATTATGTTTTTAATGGTGAATCATGCACTCCCTATCGGGAAAATGATCCGCCCACTCCGCTTGGTGTTTACGGAAAGTCAAAATGGGAGGGAGAGGAGCGGATACGTCAGATTGCCCCCTCGTATTTGATTATAAGAACCTCATGGCTCTATTCTGCATACGGCGCAAACTTTGTAAAAACAATGCTTCGACTTGGTGCAGAACGTGAAACGCTGAACGTTGTAGTCGACCAGATCGGCACGCCGACCTATGCCGCCGATCTTGCAGCGGCTATCGTTACCATTATTGAAAACTATGATCCGGATAACCAGTATAAAGAGACCTATCATTACTCCAATGAAGGGGTTTCTTCATGGTATGATTTTGCTGTAGCTATTATGGAGCTTTCCGGGCTCTCCTGCAGGGTGGTACCGGTGGAAAGCGCCCAGTATCCGCAAATTGCACCAAGGCCTCACTTCAGTGTTCTTAACAAGTCGGCCATCAAGCAGGACTGGAGAGTGGAAATTCCATACTGGCGGGATTCACTGGCAGGTTTACTCGAAAAGATCCGGCCGCCGGTACAAGAATAATTCAGCGCTGCCTGGCAGAGAAGATGAGAGAGGTCAACCATTAAATAATCGTATCACTAATGCATATTCTGATCACCGGAGGAGCCGGTTTTATTGGGTCGCATGTTGTCAGACATTTTTTGAAGAGTTATCCATCGTACTCAATAACCAATCTTGACAGCCTGACTTATGCAGGCAACCTCGCCAACCTCAAGGATGTTGACACTCTGCCGAATTACCGGTTTGTAAAAGGGGATATAACCGATGGGGATTTTCTACAGCAGCTGTTTAATGAGTCCCGCTTTGACGGAGTGATCCATCTCGCAGCCGAGTCGCATGTTGACCGTTCAATTTCAAATCCGACGGAGTTTGTCGTTACCAATGTGCTTGGTACAGTAAATCTGCTCAATGCAGCAAAGAGTTGCTGGAAATCAGATGCTGAAGGAAAACGGTTTTACCATATTTCAACTGATGAGGTATACGGTTCACTTGGTCGTGAGGGACTGTTTACCGAACAGACTGCTTACGATCCTCACAGCCCCTATTCTGCATCGAAGGCCTCCTCCGATCATTTTGTCAGGGCTTATCACGATACCTTTAATCTGCCGGTAGTGATCCGCAACTGTTCAAACAATTACGGCTCTTTCCAGTTTCCCGAAAAGCTTATTCCTCTTTTTATCAATAATATTGTGCACAACAAACCTCTTCCGGTCTATGGAAAGGGCGAGAATATTCGTGACTGGCTCTGGGTTGTTGATCATGCCCAGGCGATCGATGTGATTTTTCATAAGGGTCGCATCGGTGAAACCTATAATATCGGCGGCCATAATGAGTGGAGCAACATCGATCTGATCAGGCTTCT
>CAIVCU010000178.1 GCA_903904495.1 uncultured Chlorobiaceae bacterium | reverse complement strand
GTTGTATCAATCACCCTTCAAGACAAAGAATAATGTTCTGTCAATCATGTCTCGATGACAAGGAGGCTGTTTCTGCTGATGTGATAAAACAGGAAAAGGTGCCGGAGTCTTTTTGTTTTTCGAGATGATGGTGAAGTATCATCAGCAACTGGTCAATTTCGTGAAGCAGGTCGCGGTGATTAAATGCGAGGGTTACGAGAAACATGGGAAAGGAGATGTGCTCTTTCCGGAGTTTTCTAAACACATTGCCCATGGCTTTGGTCATGAAGGGAAGCGTTCGGATAGCATTGATCTGATCTTTTTTCGTGCCTGTGTCCAAATCAGCATTTTTGTAATCGCAGCTAAAGTAAAAGTCTTCGGTACCGCTCCACTCAATGACAATTTTAAAGGGTTTAACATTGCTCATGGCCGCTTCAATTTTATGATCATTTCGAGAAGTATGAATGACCGATTTTCTTGTGATTATATTCATATGGATGATAACCGAGATGAATCAGGTGAGACATCTCATTCCATATAATCCTCTATTGAGTTTACTAAATGTCCTGCTGGAGAAAAGTTACATGATTGAAAATTTTCTATGAGGTGGTGATGACTACGAGTTATGGGTCGGATGGATCATTTTGAAGAGAGTTCGGATGCTAATTGTTACAATCTCGTTAAGCACACTCAAAAAAGGCTTTTGATGTGTATTATGAGGCCTGGAGCTGGGGCGTCTACAAAACACTGCTGTGTCATTGCCTGTCCTTTTCTCTTTTCTATCAATGCCGAGTTTCGTCAACGCCCAAAACAACGGATATGGATTTCTTTTCCGTTCTCTATTTCCGGTTTAAAAAAGCCTGGAAAACGATTCGCCTTTACCTTGTTATTGCAGGACCGGGCTTAGTCGTGATGATTGCGGATAATGATGCCGGTGGAATTACTACCTATGCGGCAACAGGAGCCAAATACGGTTATCATTTGATATGGTTCCTGCTTCTTCTAATCCCTATTGCCTATTATGTTCAGGAGATGACGGTTCGGCTTGGTGCGGTTACCAAACGAGGACATGCTGAGGCCATTTTTGAGAGTTTTGGTGCATTCTGGGGATGGTTTTCATTGCTTGATCTCATGATTGTGGATTGGCTGACGCTGGTCACTGAGTTTGTCGGTATGACGGCAGCATTAAGCATATTCGGTATCCCGGCATGGGTAACCGTGATTCTGGTTGTGCTCCTTATGAGCATAATAGTTCTGAATGGCCGATACTGGACATGGGAAAAGATTGCCTTGGGATTCTGCCTGCTGAACCTGATTTATATTCCTGCCGCTTTTATGGTTAATCCCTCGATTTCCGACATTGTTGGTCAGGGGTTGATTCCTAATCTTCCCGGCGGATTCAATAATGAGCTGTTCTTTTTGCTGATGGCAAATATCGGTACTACCATTGCTCCGTGGATGCTGTTTTTTCAGCAGAGTTCTGTTGTTGACAAAGGGTTGTTGGAGAAAGATATCAAAATGGGCAAACTTGATACTTTTATCGGATCAATCATCACCGTTGCTGTTGCGATTTTCATTGTGATTGTTACAGGCACTCT
>CAIVCU010000177.1 GCA_903904495.1 uncultured Chlorobiaceae bacterium | reverse complement strand
TTCTCAACTTATTCAGGTCAACAGGTTTAACCGACATTGCACTGTATTTTACGTTTTTGATAGAAATGTAGTAATTATGGCTGAAATGGAAGTAACCGCCTTCTCAAGATCATCATTGACGACAACCTCATCAAACCGGTCCGCATATCCCAACTCCAGCCTTGCTCTCTCCAGCCGTGCATTCATACTCGCTTCATCTTCACTCTCCCTGCCTTGCAGCCTCTGCTTTAATACCTCCAAATCAGGCGGTTTTATAAACAGCAACAATGAATTGGCTGGAAAAATCTTTTTGAGATTCAATGCACCCTTCACATCAAGATCAAGCAGAATATTGGTGCCTGAATCAATCACTTCATGTGTTTTATCAAGCAGTGTGCCGTAATGGTTTCCAAAAAAAAACTCATGCTCTATAAAACCACCGGTACGGATCTTCTCTTCAAATGCGTCGCTACTGAGAAAATAATAGTTTATGGCCTCAGTCTCACCTGCTCTTTTCTGCCTTGTTGTGGCGGAAACCGAAAAAATGATATTCGGTATACACTCAAGTACTCGCTTTGCTATTGTGGATTTTCCGGTACCTGACGGAGCTGAAAAGACAATCAGTTTTCCCTGCTGTTTCCGCTCTTCAACCATACAATTACTCTATATTTTGCAGCTGCTCCCTGATTTTTTCAAGATCTTCCTTGATCTGGACAATTTTCTGGGATATTTCCGCATTTTGTGATTTTGAAGCAATGGTATTGGCTTCACGCAACTGTTCCTGAAGCAGAAAATTCAGTTTCCGGCCTGTACCGCTCTCCTCATTTTTCAGCTCTTCAATAAAAAACTTGTTATGGCTGGCAAAGCGGGTCAACTCTTCCGTGATATCAAGTTTGTCAGCCGCGAGTACCAGTTCCATTTCAAGACGGTCCCGACTATAGGTCAAATCCTTTCCGGCAACAGCCTCTACTTTTGCCGCAAGCCGCTTCCTTACGGTCTCAAGATTGTCGGCTGCAAGAGCAGTGACAACTGCAAGAGTTTTTTCAATTTCTGCAATTCTTGCGGTAAAATCTATTGACAGCTCTTCACCCTCCCTGCGTCGCATAGCCTTGAGTCGATCAATAGCATCCTGCAGCAGGTTTTTGACAAACGGCCATAGCGTATCTGAACTGTCGAGCGATGTAGCTCCGTTATCGAAAATTTCAGGAAAACGGAGCAGATGCTCAAGAAGAATAGGGGCATCAAGATCGGCCTCTTTTTTGATGGTATCAAGCAAGCCTTTATAAGCCTTAACCTTTGCAACATTGATACCGACAGCGATAGGCTGCTCCTCGTCAAGCTGAATCTGAATAAAGGCAGAAATCTTACCCCTCTGAAAATGGGCCCGTATCATTTCACGGACTTCAAGTTCAAAAGAGAGAAGCTGACGAGGAAGCTTGACGCTGATCTCAGCGAACCGGTTATTGACCGAGCGCAGTTCAACGAGAGTCTTTACTCCGCTTTCTACTGACTCCGCACTGCCATATCCGGTCATACTTTCCAACATAGTATCCCTTTTATCTGCTTCTGTTTGTTAAAAAGATACCGCTCTTACGCTTCTCTTATTTGCGCAGATCAAGTTCGCCGATCACTTTACGGTATCGATTGATATCGACATTTTTCAGGTAGTTCAGCA
>CAIVCU010000176.1 GCA_903904495.1 uncultured Chlorobiaceae bacterium | reverse complement strand
TGCTGTTTTTCAAGCGAAGGGGTTGTTTAGAGAAAGTGCACGTTATGAATGTCGCCCCCTATGCCCTTAACTAAAAGTGATAACTTTCTTAGTGGCCATCAATTAAATACTTCATTATTAACAGGCAGTTCCCAGCCCAACGACTCCATTGTAACACAGCCCTGTAACGGCTCCATCTCATCAGCAAATACAGTCCATTCAATAAAATGAATGTTAATAGCATTTTTTATTAACTGCTCTGAAAGCAGCACCGTCACGTCACCAATAACAGTTTGCATTCCGGGATGATATGCTTTTCTACCCCCATCGAATTGAAGTGCTTGATGAACGTCTTGGATATCACTGATATTCTGCAAACTCGAGCCATAACCAGTTTGAAGAGCAACCATTGATTTATCAGGAAACCTTAGAAGAGCAAAAACATCCCGAGCCACTCTTCTCCCTAAAGAAGAAATTTTAATCCGAACCCTGCTTGTATATTTCCATTCTGAATCCTCAATATGATATTTAGTTGGCGCATTCACTGACTGAACCATCAAATCAAGAATGGGAGATAACTTACGCCCAAATTTTAATGCAACAAGATCATGCTCCATTGGAAGACATTCTACACCTGAACGGCGATAATACTTTTTTATCATAAAGGTTTTGATGTGGCGGATCCTGACTTTCCGGAATATCAACAAGTAAAACCCTAGGATCTGCTTCCGGTATCAAACATTTCCGTATACCTAGTATATAGGGTTTAACCTGTGCATTAATAACACGATCAATTGTCTCTATGTTATTAATATTGATAGGAACTATTTCAAAAGGGCATGTTTTATCTTTTGGATCAGTTGCAACCCCATACACAATCAACCCACCAAGTGAATTCGCCATTCCAGTAACATCTTTGACAAGCTCTATTTTTGCTCGGTCGGAAAATATTTCATCAGCTCGTTTATATTCTAAAACCTCAGACTCACGAATTTTTGCAGCAACAAGAGCTTCAATATCACCGATACTCTTAAGATCATCAAATAGTGCAGACATAATTGAAATCCAATGTTATATACATTTATGTGGAATGGAATATTAAGATCTCGCGATGCGAAAGCTCATATTTTTCATATGAGCTTTCAGATCATCCCTGGAAATTTTCGGTCTCCCAACTTGTTTTCCTCTTTCCCTTGCCAACGAGTGCGTATAGCCCCTCAATCGGTCACCTCAAAGGTGAAAATTCCGACCTATTTTCTTTTAATGCAGTAATGTAAATGGTGGTTAAACCTCTCAAGGAATAAATTCATTGAAGGAGGAAAATGTCACTGACAATTCCCTTAAAATATATATTTGCATTTATTTTTCAGCATTTCTTCGCATATAAAACACAAAAAAACAATCATCCGAACCAATCAGGGACTTACAGAAACATCAGTCTGGCATTTCTGCGACGTGTCGGAGCTGTTTTTGGAGTAAAGCCACACATAAGATTTCAGTCGCAGGCTCTACACTGAATATTGATTCCCGCCAAATTGCTTCAACCATTATTCGCTCGCCCGCCAAATCAAACCATTCGCCTCATTAGGTGGAGGGAATAGGACTGATACAAAATTGGGTTGGTGAAGATGGATCCTTCGCTGCGCTCAGGATGACGTGGGAGCGGAGTTCCGGGATGACACGGAACAGATTGATGCATTCCTGGACGAAAATCATTTCACTGTACGCTGTGGAGGAATAGATGCCACCGTCTGTGAGTGAGCGGAAGCCGACTCCCCTGCTTTTTTTCAGATACTTGCTTTATGCGTATAAATACAGCATAATTAGTCTAGCCTTCAAAAACCACCAATATAAAATTGTGTACACATATCAAATATGATATATTCTTTGAATGAAATATAATGTTGAAGTCATGGAGTCAGCCCATGATTTCATTTGTTCGCTCTCCCCGAAACTCCGGGCTAAAGCATTGAGGGCAATTGAACTTCTCCAAGAATTCGGCTTCAAGCTCTGTGAACCGCATTCAAAAACATTAGTCGGCACCGGTGGTCTTAAAGAATTACGTGTCAAAGTTGGTACCGATATTTGCAGAATATTTTACTTCCATCATAAGAACACCTTATATGTAGTGACTTCAGGCTACATAAAAAAAGAGATGGAAACAGATCAAGGTGAGATTGAAAAGGCTCAAAAACTACGAAAGAGATTTATAGAGGAGATGACACAATGAAAACAACTAATTTTAACGACCT
>CAIVCU010000175.1 GCA_903904495.1 uncultured Chlorobiaceae bacterium | reverse complement strand
GCCCTGCAGCTTCGCTATCTGCAGACATTGAAGGATATCGCAGCTGAGAATAACTCAACCACGGTGTTTCCAATACCAATGGATCTTTTCAGGCCATTCTTTGAAATCAAGCCGCCGCCATCTTCTCAGACAACCTAAACGCTGTTGATCATGTTCAAGATTCATACGATTCTTTGTCCGGTCGATTTTTCAGATGCCTCAAAAAAGGCGATACGCTATGCACAGGAATTTGCCGCCAATATGGGAGCTTCCGTCTATCTGCTGAATGTTGTTGAGCCGCGCCCTATGGCGGTAGATGTATCGCTCAATTATGTGCCGTTTGAAGCCGATCTTGAAAAAGCGGCCAAAGAGGATCTTGAGGTCATTCTTCAGGATTTTCAGCGTGTCGGGCTAAGGGCTGAGTACGGTGTGGTGATAGGTAATCCAGCTGACGCGATTCTTGAAAACATCGACATGTTCAATGTCAATCTTGTCATTATGGGTTCGCACGGCAAAAAAGGACTGAGCCGCCTGATTATGGGCAGTGTTGCCGAAACAGTTGTCCGTAAGGCCAATTGCCCGGTATTGATTGTAAAATCGGAAGAAAAGGAGTTTATCGGCGACGATTAAAGGTCGCGATCAGGTTTTTTGCGCCGCTGAAGGGGCTGATTTCTGTGGAAAGTACCTGTTGTTCGACGCTCTCTCTGGAGGCCACAATTTCAGGGTGTGAGAAGAACTCTTTTTTCAGCATCTCTTCAAGCACGGTATAGAGCAGGCTTTTAAGCTGTTCATGGCGTCGTGCCTCAAGGATATTACCAACGCGCATTGCCGCAGCAAAATCAGAAATATTCTGCCATACCTCCCTGATGCCTTTGCCGGTAAGGGCTGACGTAAGAAAAACCTCCCGTTGCCATGCAGCATGTTTTACCGGCATCATCCTCAGTGCAGCTTCAAATTCTGCTTTTGAAATAGCGGCTATACCGGATTGGTCTCCATCGGTTTTGGTGATTGCCACGGCATCGGCAATTTCCATGATGCCGCGTTTGATTCCCTGCAGTTCGTCTCCGGAACCGGGCAGCATAAGCAGCAGTATAAAATCAACCATTGAGTCTACAAGCACTTCCGATTGACCGACACCTACCGTTTCAACCACAATGACATCATACCCTGCAGCTTCGCAGAGTACGATGGCTTCATGGGTTTTCGGTGAAGTGCCGCCAAGGTAGCCGGAAGAGGCTGTCGGGCGGATATAGGCCTCTTTTCTGGAGGCCAGTTTTTCCATGCGTGCCTTGTCGCCGAGGATACTTCCTTTTGACTGGCGGCTGCTGGGGTCAATGGCCAGCACCGCCAGGGTAAGTCCCTCGGTGATGATCAACTCCCCCAATGCTTCGATAAAAGTGCTTTTACCTGCTCCCGGAGAGCCGGTTATGCCTATACGTATCGATGCTGTTTTTTTCGCAAGGCAGCGGTCAAGGATTTCGTGTGCCTTGCGTTCATGTTCGGGTTTCTGCGATTCAATCAACGTAATCGCACGACTCAGCATGTGGCGGTCGCCATTCATGATACCACTGACGACGGTGTCGACGTCCGGGTCGTAATAGGGTTTCAGACGGCTGTGAATTTCACTGCTGCTCATTGATCAAAGCGTGAAATAAGCTGTTTGAGTATGTTTATTGCAGCTTCAGCAATAACGGTACCAGGTCCGAAAATACCGGCAACTCCTTTTTCATAAAGGAACGCGTGATCTCTTTCCGGAATGATTCCGCCGGCAATGACAAGGATGTCTTCCCTGTGCTTTGCTTTCAGCTCCTCAATAATTTTCGGAATGAGGGTTTTGTGTCCTGCGGCCAGGCTTGATATGCCGATCAGGTGAACATCGTTATCAAGGGCCTGCTGCACTACCTCTTCGGGTGTCTGAAAGAGAGGACTGATATCAACATCAAAACCGATATCGGCAAAACCTGCAGCAATAACTTTTGCTCCACGGTCGTGGCCGTCCTGCCCGACTTTGGAGACCATGATTCTTGGCCGTCGGCCTTCAAGCCCTGCAAAGGTATCGGCAAGCTGCTGGGCATCTTTAAAGAGTTTATTATCCTGCATCTGGGACATATAGACACTGGTGTTGAGCCTGGTGACAGCGCGGTACCTTCCGAAGGTTTTCTCACAGGCCAATGATATTTCTCCCAATGTAGCTCTTTTTCTTGCAGCGTCAACGGCCAGTTCAAGCAGATTGCCGTCG
>CAIVCU010000174.1 GCA_903904495.1 uncultured Chlorobiaceae bacterium | reverse complement strand
TTTATATTGTGAGGCGTTGAAAGGTCTATGTTATTACAAGGAAAGAAGGTTCTACCTATGACAAGAGAACAGCAAATCAGCTATAATTTGAAAGCTGTCGCAAATGCCGTTGCTCAGCAAACACTTGAAGGGCTAAAAGTCCCGGTTGACGTGGTTGAAGAGATGAAGCGGGCTGCGAGGGGCGAAATCAAAATTGAGGAAGGCATCCGTAACACTATCCGCAGGTTTACACATGGCGAAGTGCGAGGGGAAAGACCATTACCTTAATCCTGAGTTTCATCAGGTTTATAGCGCAAAGTTTGCAGCCATTATTTATGATAATCTAAGGAAGAGTCCGATCTCTGGAATCTCACACAAACGTCCCCCCACCCATTGAGAAGCAAGCGGTCACAACGTACAGCGTGTAAGCGATATAGGGGGCCAGTCTGATTATTGTTGGGCGTTCACTTCTGAATAAAAAATGTCACATTCATTTTTGCTTATCATCGTTTCGCAAATATTTGCTGGCTTGGTCATTTTCGTTTTTGGCTTCCTGGCTGGTTTTGGTATCAAGAGTTATCACCGCCTTCTTCTGCCTACGCTCGCAATTTCACAAACTTCAGTGCCTGTCTTCTTTGAGTTTTCATACAGGATCCTGGCATTTTCCGATTTATTCAGAAAACGCTCTCAATTTACATCCCATCCTGCCAGTCAAAATGACAGCAGGGAATGTTCAAAAGCTAATTTGTAATTGGGTGTAAATGGGTGTATTATTGGTTTATGATTCGAACCGACACCATTCAAATTACCCCGGAGATACTGAACCTGATCGCTCAGATCGACGAATTCAAGGGCGCCTGGCGTGCTCTGGGTATGCTTGCCCCTGATCGCCTCTCTGCCCTGCGCCAAGTGGCCACAATCGAGAGCATCGGATCATCGACCCGCATCGAGGGAAGTAAACTGTCCGATCGAGAGGTTGAGCGACTCCTTTCCAACCTGGTTATTCACTCTTTCGAAACACGTGATGAACAGGAAGTTGCAGGCTATGCTGAGCTGATGGACCTGGTGTTCGAATCGTGGTCAAACATCCCGTTCAACGAGAACCACATCAAACAGTTACATCAGATTCTCCTGCGCCATAGCGAGAAGGATTCTCGACACAGAGGACAGTATAAAACCAACTCAAACAGTGTTGCAGCCTTTGATGAAAACGGCAATCAGATAGGAACCGTGTTCGAAACAGCAACTCCCTTCAACACCCCCCGTCTGATGGCCGAACTGGTTATCTGGGTAAAAGATGAACGTGAGCAAAAAACCCTGCACCCGCTTTTCATCATCGCTATTTTTGTGGTGCTCTTTCTGGAAATTCACCCGTTTCAGGATGGAAATGGTCGGCTCAGTCGTGTCTTAACCATCTTACTGTTACTTCAGGCAGGGTACGCTTATGTACCATACAGTTCACTGGAAAGCGTTATCGAACTCAACAAGGAAGCCTACTACATAGCTCTACGGCAGACTCAGAGCTTAATCCGGACTGATACCCCCGAATGGCAACCGTGGCTGGTATTTTTTCTTCGTTCGCTGGCCGATCAGGTCCGCCGCCTTGAGAA
>CAIVCU010000173.1 GCA_903904495.1 uncultured Chlorobiaceae bacterium | reverse complement strand
TTTTCAAGTTCCATGGTTTTCGACTCAAGCCGCATGGCTGCAAGGCGAGCCTCCTCTTCAATAGATTGAAGTCGTAGAAGTTCTGCTTTCCCGGGAGCATCACGCACCATGCGGTATGCCACAAAAGAAAGCAGGGCAAAAAGCAGAAGAAGAATTGAAAAAGAGAAGAGGTCTGTCATGAGGATTGGGTTTATAAAGTGCCAGTACTCTTGTGAACATTTACAACTTTTCGAGATGTTTTTTCAGCATTTTTGCCTTCTCGCTATGTTTCAGGACAAAAGCCATATAGAGCACAACAACAAGGTTAATGACAATCAGCCCGATTTTAAGCCATGTGAAGCCTTTTGCAAGTTCGAACAGTTCAATCGGCAGGTAAACGCATCCGCTGATCAATGCAAACCATTCAGCCCATCGCCTTGCAAACCATAGACCATATGCCTCGACAAACCTCATGAATGCATAGAGTAAAGCAAAAAAAACAAGAAAACGAATACGGTTATCTGTCAGATTCGCTGCGGCTTCGATAATAATTTTTGAGAAAGTATGCTCGGGATTAAGATGCAATTGCCTGACTAACTTCCCTGCTGTGAGCTGAATATTCTGATGGGTCATAAAAAAAACAGCTACCCCGGCAAACAACCCGAGAAGCCCCTTGAATGTTTCAAACAGTGCTACGATCTTGAGGACCCGAATCATTTTTAAGTTCTGAACCATACTCATGACTTGTCTTGAGGGAAACTCGATAAATTGAGCTGTAATATATGATAGATTCGGCAAGCGAGAAGCTGTTTTTAACGTATTCCGCAAATCCACCATAAGGTATCGGCAGAGTAATCATCCGGCCATCCTGCCTGTTTCCGGAGAGATAACGTTAAGAAAAAAAATGGTCGTTAACCCAGTATAGCTTTTGTTTGAGAATATCTTTTTCTTACCTTAACACTTCCTGTAACGGCGAAGTGGCCGAGTGGTTAGGCAGAGGTCTGCAAAACCTTGTACAGCGGTTCGAATCCGCTCTTCGCCTCCAGCAACAAAAAGCCTGCTTAACGCAGGCTTTTTCGTTTCAAGCACATCTTCCTTTCAGTGTAACCTTCTATCCTATTTTAGCAGCACCAGAGATGATCGCTTTGACAAGATTGTCAATTGCAGCATCATCAATCAGCACCGGGATGTTCAGGCAGATGCTGCTGCGAAGCATGATACCGGTTTTCGGCCATAGCGTTTCAAGATCGACAGCACTGTACCGGTCATACTCACCAAGCAGGTGGCCCCAGACTCCGGCAAAATGCCAGTCAAGCGCTTCAGGCAGAATCTTTGTGCCAAATCCATGCTCTGTAAGATGAACTTCAAACTGCAGGGCAGCTTCACGGTTTTTAACCCTGAAAATGAGGGTATCTCCCTGCGAGCCGGTTTCATCACTGAATGGCCTCAGGATAATATTATCAAGATGACGGATCGCATCTTTGATTTTACGTTTATTCTCCTTTGAAGTAGAGAGGATGGTGTCAATTTTGGCAAGCTGGGCAAGACCGATTGCCGCAGTCACTTCGCTGAGACGCAAATTAAGACCCTTGGATCTTCTGGGATCTTTGCCTCTCGGAAGACCTGGCAGATGCATGTGGCCATGATCGGAGAACTCGGCTGCTCGATCGTAGATATCTTTGTCGTTAGTGACAATGATTCCACCCTCGCCTGTATGGAGGGTCTTGCCGGCATCAAACGAAAATGAGGCTACACTGCCAAAGGTGCCGAGTTTCTGCCCCTTGTATGAGGCTCCAAGTGCCTGAGCGGCATCCTCGATCAGTATAAGACCGTGCTTTTTGCAAATTGCCGAGAGTTCGTCCATTTTCGGCGATGCCCACATGGGAATGGCTATGACAGCTTTGGTCGCCGGAGTAATAGCCTTTTCAACTTCCCTGGGGTCGAGATGATAGGTTTCATCGAGTTCAACCGGGACAGGTACAGCACCCAGAGCGCTGATGGCCTCAACCGGGGCAATAAAGGTCCAGGCTGTTGTAATGACCTCGTCACCGGGCCCGATCCCTGCACCGGCAAGAGCGCAATGAATGGCCGCAGTACCTGAAGAAACCGCATGGGCATACTTTACCCCTATCCATGCTGCAAATTTTTCCTCAAACTCCC
>CAIVCU010000172.1 GCA_903904495.1 uncultured Chlorobiaceae bacterium | reverse complement strand
TTCAATAACTATTCAGTATCCCGCTATATGAGTGCGGTGTGACAACCCGTTCCGCTGACCCGGAGGAAGATGGGTGATTAGAGGTTTAACTAATGACAGCTTCATTAGCAATAATCTGGATCAGCGGATAATTTTGAGGAAGCAATGAAACCCGTATGACAATGAAGTATCACTCCCGAAGTGAGGGTATAATAAAAAAGGCTTCAAAGCTGCTCTTCTGAAGGAGAGTCAGCCTTGAAGCCACCCACATGCACAACCACCAACGAAAGAACAGCACACACCTACACACACAAACCTGCTTAAAATATTATGACAACATCGACCCGTTATTCAGGAACAAAGTGAGCCCTTCTGTTCTGTGCCCATGCCTCTTCGTTATGGCCATCTGCAAAAGGTTTTTCTTCACCATAGCTTACCGTCTTCAGGCTGGCAGGTTCAACGCCAAGATTAACGATGTAATCTTTTGCACTGTTTGCTCGACGCTCACCAAGAGCAAGATTATACTCATTGGTACCTCTCTCGTCACAATGACCTTCGATTATAACCTTCCTTGCTCCATTTGCCTGAATCCAGTTGGCATTGCTCTTCAACTGTGCGACAGCATCCGAGCGAAGCGCTGATTTATCAAAGTCAAAAAACACATCACCCAGACCAGGTACAATAATCTCTGCGCGCGGTGGCGGAGGTGGTGGTGGAGCTACAACAACAGGAGTCTCATGGCAGCATGCGCCAAGAAAGATCATTCCAGGAATAAATAATGCTTTTAATACTGATGACGAGGTAAGCGGTTTCATTTTTCACCTCATTTTTTTAGTTTTTTTCAGAAATCGACACCATCACAAAACCAGAAAAAAGCAGGAAACTTTAAGCACAAAGGGTAGATCTGGCCGGTATCTTCCTTTTTGACACCCCTCCTTCATCTCCACAAATTCTGCTCTAAGTCATCACACCCTTTCATGTTTCCTGTAATAATTAATACACATAAAATGTATAATAAATTTCAATAATAATCATTATTTAGAGTTATTATTCGAATTATTACCAAGATTCCTATGTTTTATATATTATATATACGCGTTCTATGTAAGAATGCCCTTTTAAAAAAACCATATAAAACCATGAAAAAAATTTATTCACTTCTGGCCGCGGCCTTGGTCACTGGCTTCTGCTCTGTCCCTGCATTAGCCGGGCAGTCGTACATCAGCGGTGATGTCGGGAGTTCCTGGATGAACGATACCAAGGATGGAGCTTACAAATATGGAATGAATAGCGGTGTCCATGCACTCGGAGCAATTGGAATGAGAGAAAATTGCTACCGCTTTGAAGGCGAACTCGGCTATCAAAGAAATGATGTCGACAAATCGTATGAGCTGTATGGGCCCTTCAATTACAATGGAAAAATTGAGGTATGGTCTGTTTTAGCCAACGCCTATTACGACATCTATACCGGGGGAGGCGTCAAGCCATACCTTACTGCTGGTGTAGGTGCTGCCAGGGTTCAATTTGAGGACCTCAGGTATGCAGGCTACCCTCGTGGAACGGGTTGGTCCGAGCATAACAGCGCTTTTGCTTACCAGGTTGGTGCCGGCGTTGCGATTCCAATCAGCAACGGAGTAAAGCTTGATGCCCGCTATCGTTACTTCTCAACGGCAGAATTCACGTTGAATGATGGTTATCAGAGTCGGCTTTCAAGCAGCAGCGTCTTGCTTGGCCTGAGATTCGGACTTTAAATCAAGCTTTAAAAAAAGAGAGGATTACAGTTTTGACTGTTTATGCAGGGGTTGGTTGACAGAGGTTCAACCCCCTTGCATTACAGAAACCTGTATTATAAATCACCATCAGGTAACAGAAAAAATACGGAGGCTAATATGAAAATCAATGCGTTAATAATTGCATTTCTTATGGCACTTGCTGGTTGCTCGGCATCAGTTCACGGCGATGTCCAAGGAAGCAACACCCCGGAAAACGCTAAAAACGGCGTAAACATAGTGAGCAATACAGGAACAAACCATAGTGGAGTTTCTGTCGTCAGATGACAGAAAACAATGTTGAACCTATTGTTCTCATCACTGAACAAAACAAAATAAGAGGAGAAGTAATGATGAAAAAAACCATCTTGATCGCCTTAGGAGTTGCAGGAATGCTTTGTGGCGCTCCGCTGGCTGATGTTCAAGCTGCTCATGTCGGAGCTGGAGTAAGCATACGCTTAGGAGGTAAAAACCATCATCACCATCGCCGCCATTGGCATAAAAAAAGGTACCGGCATGCAGGGTTGTCAATAACAACCGCAGCCATGAAACAGGTATAATGTTCTCAATGATTCTTTCTTCAGAGAATACCTGAAAAGAACTCATATAAAACAGAAAAGGCGCACTTTCAAGTACGCCTTTTCTGTTTTATGCAACACTCATGAGTGCTTGCAGATTTACCTTCAATTCAGTGCTTGAAATGCCGCATACCGGTAAATACCATGGCCAGGTTGTTGGTATCAGCGGCTTCAATCACCTCATTATCCCTGATGGAACCCCCCGGCTGAATGACCGCCGTTACTCCTGCCTCAGCTGCAGCGAGCAGGCCATCGGCAAACGGGAAGAATGCGTCTGAAGCTACAACGGATCCATGCAGATCCAGCCCGACCTCAGAAGCTTTCCATCGTGCAATTTTTGATGAATCCACCCGCGACATCTGTCCGGCTCCGACACCGAATGTCTGACGATTTTTAACATAGAGAATTGTGTTCGACTTGATATGTTTGCATATCTTCCAGGCAAACATCAGGTCGGCTACTTCCTCCGGGGTTGGCTGCCTTTTGGTCACAACCGTCAAATCCTCTTCAGCAACGATTTTGCTGTCACGTTGCTGAACAAGCATCCCGAACGGTGTTGACTTGAACTCCCAGCCACCTTTCGGCAAAGCTTGGTTCTGCTGCACAAGCCGGCGATCTTTTTTCTTTACAAGCAGATCAAGCACGCCATCCTCAAAAGCTGGAGCGATAAGAATTTCTGTAAAGATTTCATTGACCGCTTTCGCCGTTTCCATATCAAGAGGACGGTTAAAGACGATAATGCCGCCGAAAGGAGCCTGGGTATCTGTTGAAAATGCCCTGCGGTAAGCCTCAACAAGAGTCGGAGCCTGCGCAACACCGCACGGATTGGTATGCTTGATAATAACCACCGTCGGATCTTCCCCGCGGAACTCCTCAATCAAGACCGTTGCTGCGGCAATATCGAGCATATTATTATAGGAAAGATCTTTACCATGCAGTTTTTCAAAAAAGTCGCCAAAAGCACGGGATCCATCAGAATCAGTAAGGCGATATAAACCGGCCCTCTGGTGCGGGTTCTCTCCGTATCGCATATCGAGCTCCCTTTCAAGCTTGACTGTCATGGCCGGAGCAGCCTTCTGCTGTTTATCAGCGATAGCAGCGGTGAGGTATGATGCAATGGCACGATCATAGCGTGAGGTGAGTTCAAAAACTTTTAATGCAAGCAACAGGCGCGTCGTCCTTTTTGTTGAGCCCCTGTTCTCCTTCATCTCCTGAAGCACAAATCCGTAGTCAGCACTGTCGGTGACAACTGTTACGGATTCGTTATTCTTGGCTGCACTGCGGAGCATCGAAGGACCGCCAATATCAATATTTTCTATTGCATCTTCGAAAGTCACACCCGGCCTTGCCACCGTTGCTTCGAAGGGGTAAAGATTAACCACTACCAGATCTATAAAATCGATACCGTTCTCTTTCGCCTGGCGAATATGATCGGCATTCTCCCTTACAGCAAGCAGACCTCCGTGTATTTTTGGATGCAGGGTTTTTACCCGTCCGTCCATGATTTCCGGAAAGCCGGTGATGGTTGAGATGGATGCTGCACTGATCCCTGAATCCTGCAGTGATTTCAAGGTTCCTCCTGTTGAGAAAATCTCAACTCCCATGGAACTCAGCTCCCGGCAAAAATCGACAATACCGGTTTTATCAGATACAGAGACCAAAGCCCGCTTGATGACAGGATCAGACATTTGCAGAAATTTTATTTAATGATCGATTCAGTGAGATTCATAGAGGCTGAATCTAAGAAAAAATCCCTAATTATTTGAGGGCTGGGCTTAGAGAGGAAGGATGAGAGAGAACAGGGAGTGAAGGGACTTCAGGGACAACAGATATTGCAGCTACTTTTTGCCCCGGGTGCCGGGTAAAACAGAAGCCCACTTCAGCGATTGAAGTGAGCTCCATTTTATACTGCTTTCTGGTAAGGGCGTGCTTTCAGTTGTTTCTGTGTGCCAAACTTTCGTGCCTGCATCTTCCATCCAATAGTGCCTCCCAATTTGAACATCCATTCCGGCATCAATGGTCTGGCAAGCAACTTCTGTGCATTATCTGAAATAGGTTGACCCTGGGCAAGCTCCCCTGCTGCTATTTCCAGTGCTTTTCTGATAGGAGCGCCTTGTCCACCAAGTTCCGCAAGCGGACGGGCGTGAACCATCCCCTCTCCCGCACCAAGAGAAAGCCCACCCATCCACTCAAATTCAGCTTCACGGGCAAACTCGGAACAAACCGCAATGGAGCTGGCATTCTGGCTCGCATTGGGAAAGCCGCAATTGACGATGGCTGCAAAACGTGTCGGTTTTGTTTTCGATGTGCCATGCGCTACAATATCTTCTAGAGCCAAAATAACAGGAGCAGGTAGCGTGTCCACATAGAGCGGAAAAGCAAGAACGACCAGATCGACTCTATCAATCGCCTGACGCAGCGCATCCATCCGCTCTCTGGTGTTGATA
>CAIVCU010000171.1 GCA_903904495.1 uncultured Chlorobiaceae bacterium | reverse complement strand
ATACGGTATACCAAAAGGGTATAAAGCTTTGCGGTAAAGAAAAAAAGAATCTTGAAAAAAGACTAATGCGATCAAAAGAACTCCAGTGGAGGGATATAAGCATCGGCTCTAAAACGGTATTTTTATAATGACTGAGTCCCTAAGCATGTCAAGCAATCAAAAAAACGACCGGCGCCAGAAAGTCCGGTCTTTTTTTTACATTGAGCCACAGCTCAAACCTTTCAGTTTATTCCATTCAGAACGTTTACTATTTTGGTTTGACAATTAAACGGACTATTTTAAACCTATTTTAAAACGACGGTGTTATAGTTACTGTGACTTTAACAAAACGTCTTGTGATTTACATTTGCAACTACCTCTGGTACCCTTTTTTTCTTTATTCGGGGAGTAAGCAGATTGAATACGGAAGTAACCTTACATGAATCATGAACATCGACAGGCGTCTTTTTCAACTTCTTAAAGAAGAGCGAGCGCCATTTATTCTTTCTGTGCTTTCAGGGGTTATTGCATCGGTTTTACTGATTGCTCAGGCCTTTTATCTCAGCAGAGTCATTGACAGCGCTTTCATACATAAAATCGGCATCGAAAAGCTTGTTCCGCTTCTCGGCTTTTTTGCTCTTTTCAGCATACTGCGCATGCTTTTCAACTGGGCCTCCAATTCTGAAGCCAACCGGGGAACGCTTGCGATCCGTGAAAAAATATTCAGCCGCCTTATTGACGCTGTGAGCGCTCTCGGCCCAATCTATACCCGTTCGGTGCAGAGCGGACGTCTCAGCACAACACTGCTTAAAGGTGTTGAAGCCCTCGATGCTTACTATAGCCAGTATATCCCACAGATCTTTTTTGCCCTTTTTACCCCTCTCCTGATTGTGTGTGCCATATTTCCGAGTGATCCGATTTCCGGCTGGATTCTGCTTGCATCCGCACCACTTATTCCTTTTTTCATGATTGTGATCGGAAAATCGGCAAGTGCCATGACTGAAAAACAGTGGAAAACCATGAGCAGAATGAGCGGATACTTTCTTGATGTACTGCAGGGACTCCCCACTCTGAAACTTTTTGCACAAAGCAGATCTCAGCGCGAATCTATTGAAAAATCAGGAGAGACATTCCGCCATGCAACCATGCGAGTATTGAAAATCGCCTTTCTCTCTTCCCTTACCCTCGAACTGGTAGGAACCATCGGCATTGCAATAATTGCAGTCGGCATTGGTCTTCGTATGATGGACGGCAAGCTTACCTTTCAACATGCACTTTTCGTGTTACTGCTGACACCGGACTTTTATCTTCCACTACGTCAGCTAGGTACAAAATTTCATGCCGGCATGGAAGGTGTCAGTGCCTCAAAGGAGATCTTCGCTGTCCTCGACCAGACCTCTCCTGTTGACGGACATAACAAAGAGTTCATAAAGAAGGATATTGCCGGGAGATACCCTATTCTCTTTTCCGATCTTTCCTATAACTATCCAGGAGCAGGTCATCCGGCGATAGACGGCATGAACTTTACCATCCCGGAAAGTAAGACCACAGCTATAATCGGACCAAGCGGTGCTGGAAAAAGTACGATGATCAATCTGCTTCTACGTTTTCAGGAACCAAGTGCCGGCAGTATAACCATTAACAACAATCCAATACATGATATCCCACTTGAGCAGTGGCACCACATGATATCCTGGGTTCCTCAGCATCCGTACCTTTTCAATGCCAGCCTGAAAGAAAATATTCTTATGGCACGTCCGGATGCAACGGAAGATGAAATGAATGCAGCTCTTGCAAAAACCGGTCTTTCTTCTTTTGTCAGATCGCTTCCAGAGGGTCTGGACACTATGATCGGTGAACAAGGGTCAAGATTAAGCGGCGGAGAAGCTCAACGGGTAGCTCTTGCACGGGCATTTCTGAAAAACGCTCCCCTTCTGATACTCGATGAACCGACTTCACACACCGACCCTGAGCTTGAAGCTGCACTGCGACGCTCCATGGAAGAGCTTAGAAAAGGTAGAACCACTGTCATTATTGCGCACCGGTTGGAAACAATAAGGTCAGCCGACCAGATATTGGTCTTCAGTCATGGAAAAATAACACAGTGTGGAACACACAGCGAACTCTTCAATACCAAGGGCTTCTATCAGGATGCCCTGCTGCTTCAACAGGAGAGTTCACTATGAGAATATTTATTCGACTGATCTCCCTCGTCAAGCCATATTTCTGGTGGATGGCACTTGCAGCCCTTATTGGGTTCGCCACTACCGGAAGCGGTATAGGACTGTTGATGACTTCAGGCTATATCATCGCGAAAGCTGCTTTGCAGCCACCGATGGCAGCCCTGGAGCTCAGTATTGCAGGGGTAAGATTGTTCGGTCTGGCACGTGGAGTGCTCCGTTATGCCGAACGACTTATCTCACATAATATCACCTTCAAAATTCTTTCAAAACTGCGGTTATGGTTTTATGACGCCATCGAACCACTTGCACCTGCACGCCTTATGCACTTCAAAAGCGGTGATCTGCTGCAGCGTGTTGTTGATGACATTCAGAGCCTTGAAAATATCTATACACGAGTTCTCGCTCCGCCATTGACCGCGATACTTGTGGCCGCACTGATGTGGATTCTTCTCGGAGTATATTCCATGCAGGCAGCCCTGCTCATTCTGCTTTTCCATATCCTTGCCGGCATAGGAGTACCTCTGCTCAGCACCAGGTTAAACCGTGGAGTTCAGGTAGGAATCATGAAGCATAAAACCGTTCAGCAGATTCTTGCTCTCGATCTCTTTCAGGGCATCGGAGAACTTCAGGTGTACGGAAAACTTCCGGAACACCTCGAACATATGCGCTCTGCAGAAAAAAGCAAGCTCCTGCTCCAGAGAAAAAATGCCTTGATAGAAGGCATGCACGACTCGCTTACCGGACTCCTCATGAATGCAGCCGTCATATCCATCTTATGGGCACTTATTCCAGCCGTCTCAACCGGAGGTATGAACGGAATTTCACTGGCCGTCATTACACTGGCCGTGATAGCATCGTTTGAGCCATTTCTCCCGCTGCCCGCCGCCATCAAACACCTCGAAGCTGATAAACATGCCGGGAAACGTCTGTTTGAAATACTCGATGCAAAGCCAGAAACAGTAACACCGGCAGCTCCTCTACCCTTTCCCTCAAACCATGACATCAGAGTAGAAAATCTCAGTTTTTCGTATCCTGATAGTCTTTCGAAAACACTCAACAGAATCTCTTTTTCTGTCAATGCCGGTCAGCACATAGCTATTGTCGGACCGAGCGGTGCTGGAAAATCAACGATAACATCCCTCTTCATGCGCTTCTGGAACTGTTCGGAAGGGATGATTACAATTGGAGGTCACAACATCAACCTCTTTGACCCGGAAGAACTTCGGCGAAATATTTCGCTGGTTTCTCAACGAACATACCTTTTCGCAGAGACAATCCGGGAAAACCTGCTCCTTGCCAAACCGGGTGCTTCAGATGAAGAGCTGAAAAAAGCGCTTTCTGCAGCCGGTCTCACCCAGTTCACATCAAAACTGGATGAATGGACCGGCCAGCACGGCATGAAACTCAGCGGAGGAGAGAGGCAGAGAGTAGCCATTGCCCGTATACTTCTTCAAAACGCTCCGGTAATAATACTTGATGAAGCTACAGCCAACCTCGACGGACTTACTGAAAAAGAGGTTACTGAAACCCTTAAGATTATTACAGCAGGCAAAACCCTCATTACCATCACGCATCGACTGAAAGCAATGGAGCTTTATGACCGCATCCTTGTACTCGACAAGGGAGTTATAACAGAAGAGGGCCTGCACCATGAACTTATGGAAAAAGAAGGCCTCTACAAGAGAATGTGGAGCCTGCAACATGAGATGCAAGCAACTCTGAACTAAAAACTTCAATATCCAGAGATTCAACTCATGGATGTTTTCCGAAATAGTGCAGATGCTCAGTATCAAAACCCCATGATTTAGCCTGTACAACCAAATCCTTCAAGAGCCGGGGGTCCATTTCACTATCCTTCGACAAAATCCAGAAATATGCTGGATCACGGCCACACACCATAGCCCAGCGGTAACCAACCTTATCCAGCGCAATGATATTGTAACTAGCATAAAATGGGCCGAAAAACGATACCTTCAACGCTCCTTTGCGGGGATCTCCAACAAAAACACCACGGCCCTCAATAGTCTGCACCTCTCTTTTCTTCCGGTCATACCCTTTATTCAATACCTTGACACTCCCATCTTCAGCAAGTGTATATAAGGCTGATACCTGTTCCAGATCCTTTTCAAACGAAGTATCAATACGGGCAACTTCATACCATGTACCCAGAAAACGATCAAGGGAAAAATTATCCACTACTGTGACCCCACGGGGAATACCCATACATCCGGCGAAGAGCAGAATTAAAAGCACAAAGAGTTTTTTTATCATGGCTTTTCGGGTTTTTAAGATTCAGAAATCGTATTTCTACAGGCTTCTCCAGGATATTCTATTTCAACAGTTGAGTGATAAAGCCCGTGATGCTCGACCAGCATCCTGATCTCTTCCTTGAGCTGCATATAGGCTTCAACATCAAGCTGAACATTGAGCTCAAGGTGCGCAGTAAAAACAGAATGCACGCCATCAAGCGACCAAATATGAGCATGATGCACAGCATGAACATGCCGGAGTTGTTCGATTTCCCGGGTAATCACTGCAAGATCAAGTTCAGGGGGAACTGCCTGAAGAAAAACAGGGAGCATAGTTCTGAGATTTTTTACGACACCTCCAAGAATATAGAGTGTAATCAAAACGGCAAGAACCGGATCAAGCACAGGAACATCCCAGAAAAACAGAATAACAGCAACCACAAGTACTGAAACCCATCCAAGCACATCTTCAAGCAGGTGCAGGGCAACAACCCGTGAGTTCATACCCTTATCTTTCGACAGTCTTACCATAGCAAAACCGTTGACACTGACTCCGGCAACAGCAAGGAGAATCATACCCCCTGCATCAGGATGATGCGGTGCAAAAATACGGGGTATGGCCTGGGAGAGGATAAAAAGTGAGCTGGTGAGAAGCACCACCGTACTGATAAGAGCACCAAGAAGTGAGAACCGCTTATAACCGTAAGAATAACGCGGATTGCTTTTTCCAAGCGAAACCTTTTCAAAATACCATGCCTGGCCAAGAGCGAACGAATCTCCAAGATCATGAACAGCGTCGGCAAGGATAGCAGTACTCCCGGTTAAAACTCCGCCAATAATTTCAACAACAGCAAATCCCAGATTAAGAAAAAAAGCAAGTTTGATGTTTCCTGAGGCATGATGGTGATGGTGCCCATGATGATGATCATGTCCATCATGCGCACAAGTCTCTGAAACCGTATTACTCATAAGATAATGCTGTATGAAATCCGACTTACCGTTATTATAACGGAGTGTATTCCTTTAAGTTCCGCACTGTGTAGACAGTTCTTCATTTTACAATCAAAACATCCATTCAATCAAATACTACAGTCTTTTTTCCGTTCACAAGAATCCGGTGTTCAGCATGAAAACGAAGAGCTTTCGCAAGAACAAAACGCTCCAGATCGCGCCCTTTGCGTACAAGGTCGTCAAGGGTATCCTTGTGGCTCACCCTTATGATATCCTGTGCAATAATGGGTCCCTGGTCCAGGTCCTCAGTAACATAATGACTTGTCGCACCGATGATCTTCACTCCCCGTTCATAAGCCTGCCTGTAAGGACTGCTGCCGACAAACGCCGGCAGAAAAGAGTGGTGAATATTGATGATTCGATGTTGATAACGCTCAACAAAGCGTGGCGAAAGAATCTGCATATAACGGGCAAGCACTATAGTATCAATTGCGTTGCCTTCCAGAAGGGCAACTTCCTGAAGTTCAATCGTCTCCTTATTATCCCTGCTGAGGGGAAAAACATGGAAAGGAATACCATACTGCGCTGCAAGAGGAGCAAGATCGTTATGATTTGATATAACCAATGGAATATCTACAGCAAACTCGCCAATACTGTTCCTCCAGAGAATTTCAAGAAGACAATGATCGTACCGGGAAACAAAAATAGCAATACGGGTTTTCAGTCCGGTAAAGCAAATTTTCCAGGAAGCACAAAACTCTTCAGCCAGAGGTCTGAACGCATCTTCCAGTTCAGATAATGGAATTGACTCCTTTTCAATGCTCCAAAGTATCCTGACAAAAAAAATCTTTTCAACAGGATCCACATGCTCATCCAGATCGAGAATATTTCCCCCACGCTGAAAAACAAAGTGTGAAATACGAGAAACAAGACCTGCCCTGTCAGGACAAGACAGTAGTAAAATGACATTCTGTTGGCTTTTATCGGGCGTAACCGTTCTTTCAAGGTTCATTATTATCTTTGCTTATATGCATATATGCTGATACAAAATTTAATGTATTTTTACGATCTATCGATCACTGTCTCAAAAAAAGTATTACCAACCTCATGAACAGACTTTTCAAGTGGGGTATCACCGCTGCAGCGGTTATTCTGCTCTGTGTCATCAGTTATATCTTTACGGACATTCAAGTCGCAGTATGGTTCCATACTCATAATAACAGCTGGACTGATGATGTGTTCAACATAATAACGGACTGTGGCGAGTCACAATGGTACCTTGCCGCAGGAATAGTTCTTTTTGCTGTTTTTCGTAAAACCAACCCGTTCAGAGCATATTCGGGTCTTTACCTCTTTATGTCTGTTGCAGTTTCGGGAATCAGTGCTGATATCATCAAATATATTGCCGGCAGAGCAAGGCCGATACTCTATTTCAGCCAACAGCTCTATGGATTCAACTGTTTCCATTATGATTACGAATGGATATCATTTCCCTCCGGCCATGCAGCAACCGCTTTCAGCGCAGCAATAGTCCTTACCATCCTTTACCCCAGATGGCGGATTCTCTTTCTCTTTTCAGGAGCACTGATTGCATTCAGCCGTATTTTGCTTACACAGCACTACGTCAGCGATGTCATTGCCGGTTCATTTTTAGGCATCATCACCTCAATTCTACTCTATAACCTGTATTTCAAAACAAAACTTGATGTCTCAGAATCCCACGAAATCTGAAACCGCATGGTTTCTGGCCGCACTAGGAATCCTTATCCTTACAAGTTTCTTTTTAGGTCTGGGCTCCGCGCCACTTTTTGATGTCGACGAAGGGGCCTTCAGTGAGGCAACACGCGAGATGATGATCAGTAAAAATTATCTGACAACCTATCTGAACGGCGCACCACGTTTTGATAAACCAATTCTTATTTACTGGATTCAGCTGCTGTGTGTCAAGCTTTTCGGTGTCAATGAGTTTGCATTCAGATTACCCTCAGCTCTTGCAGGAACGGCCTGGGCAACATCAATTTTTCTTTTTGTGCGAAAAGAATCCGGCAACCCTCAGGCTTTTTTTGCTGCTGCTATGATGGTGCTGGCACTGCAGATTATCGTTATCGCTAAAGCAGCCATAGCCGATGGTCTGCTGAACTGCTTCCTGGCCTTAACCATGTTTTCCCTGCTCACCCATTTCAAAACAGGTTCAAAACATTCACTGTATATTGCTTTTGCCGCAGCCGGATTCGGGATGCTCACCAAAGGCCCGATAGCAATACTTATTCCCGCAGCTGTTTCTTTTTTGTTCGCCCTTCAGGAAGGGACATTAAAAAAATGGATCAGGATGATCTTCAACCCTATCGGCATATTACTCTTTCTCTTCATTGCACTTCCGTGGTATCTGCTTGAATACAGGGATCAGGGATGGGCTTTTATTGAAGGTTTTTTCTTCAAACACAATCTCAGCCGTTTCAACACCTCCTTTGAAGGGCATTCAGGTTCCGTGCTCTATTATATTCCGGTCATTATTGTTGGAATGATGCCATTTACAGGGCTTTTCTTTACTGTTCTTTTCAACATTAAAACATTGCTTTCCGACCGAACGAACCGGTTTCTGTTAATCTGGTTTGTCTTTGTCTTTATATTTTTCTCACTCTCCGGCACAAAACTGCCGCACTACACCATCTACGGCTATACTCCTCTTTTTATTCTCATGGCGAGAGCACTTCCACTCTCCAGGCACCCTGAACGTTTTGCATTATGGCCGCTGCTGCTGCTTGCATTAGTTACAAGCCTGCCTTATCTCCTGGTGATTGCGTTGCAGAAAATTGATGATGACTTTATCAAAGCAATCCTTCAGGGAGGAATAGAGCTTACAGGGGAGAATCATATCATTATCATTCTTGGTACAATGCTCTGCATTGCTGTCATTCAATTCATACCTCGTTTTTCCTCTGCCGGGAAACTGATTTCAACAGGTGTTGTATTTTCTCTTCTCATCAATATCTACCTCATGCCCCTTGCGGGAAATCTTCTTCAGAAGCCAGTGAAAGAAGCCGCACTGCTTACTAAAAAAGAGGGTTATAAAACCGTGATGTGGGAAGTCTATAACCCCTCTTTTTTTGTATATTCGGAATCTCTTACTGAAATACGTGCCCCAAAGCGGGGTGAAGTTGTTCTGACAACAGTCAAAGAACTCAAAAATCTTCAAAATACTACCTTGCTCTATAGCAAATACGGTATTGTGCTGGCAAAACTGAAACAATGAAACAAATAGCATGAAGCTTTCAGTCGTCATACCTGTCATGAATGAGGCTGAAAACATCAAACCATTGTTTGCTGCTCTCGCATCGTCACTCGCTTCTGTTGAGCATGAAATTGTTCTGGTCGACGATGGCTCTACCGATGCCACTGTAGCTGAAATTCAGGCAAACGCTCCACTTAACGCCCATCTGGTTGTCCTGAACAAGAATTATGGACAGACAACCGCGATGGCTGCCGGTATCGATCATGCACAAGGTGATCTGATAGCCACCATAGATGGCGACCTGCAGAATGACCCATCGGATATTCCGATGATGATGCAGTACCTTTTCGACCACGATCTTGATGTTGTCGCCGGAAGGCGGGCAGGAAGACAGGACGGGATGATTCTGAGAAAAATCCCCAGCAAGATAGCCAATGCCATCATAAGGAATTTAACGAATGTGCACATCCACGACTATGGATGTACCCTGAAGGTATTCAAAAAGGATGTTGCAAAAAATCTCGGTCTTTACGGGGAGCTCCATCGTTTCATACCCGTACTCGTGCAGCTTTATGGCGCCAGAATGGAAGAGGTTGATGTGCAGCATCATGCCCGCAAATTCGGAAAATCGAAATATGGAATCGGTCGCACCTTCAAGGTGCTGAGTGACCTGTTATTCATGCTTTTTTTCCAGAAATACAGTCAAAAGCCAATGCATCTTTTCGGAAGCCTTGGTTTTTTCTCTCTTTTTATCGGAATAGCCCTGAACCTTTACCTTCTTGCTGTAAAAATTTCAGGTCAGGATATCGGAGGTCGTCCTCTGCTTACTTTAGGCATCATCATGACCTTTATCGGTATTCAGCTGATTACCACCGGATTCATTGCCGAATTCATCATGCGGACCTATTACGAGTCGCAAAACAAGAAACCCTATATCGTTAAAAAGATCGTTGACAAACAATAAAACCGGCCTGAAAAAGCTGATCAAGCCTCTTCTCCAGCTTGTTGTCACCGCTCTGGCCCTTTATCTGGTCCTGAAAAAAACCGATACCGCAAAACTTGCCGGATTCATCCGGGGGGCTAACCTCTGGTATCTCCTGCTGGCCCTCGTGTTTTTCAATATCTCCAAAATTTTCAATGCTATCCGCCTGAACCGCTTTTTCAAGGCTATAGGTATTGAACTGTCACCCATATACAATCTTAAACTCTACTATCTCGGGATGTTCTATAATCTCTTCCTACCGGGAGGTATTGGTGGAGATGGTTATAAAATCTATATCCTGCAGAAAAACCACGATCTGAAAATGATCAATGTCTTTCATGCTGTTTTGTGGGATAGAATCTGCGGAATCTTTGCACTTGTGTTTCTTTCGATCATACTCCTGCTGCCAAGCAGTTTCGCCTTAAAATTTCCACACCTTACACTTTATTCATGGGCTTTACTCGCAGCAGTCTATCCCTGTGCATTTCTTTTGAACAAACTTTTGTACAAACAGTTCATCGGAGTGTTCACCATCACTGCCATTGAATCGATGCTGGTTCAGGTAACCCAGGTGATCTCGGTTTTTTTTATCCTCAAGGCCATGTCGCAGCATGCCAACATGATCGACTATCTGGCGATTTTTCTGATATCAACAATAGCCACCATTATACCGATCACCATCGGTGGTGCCGGCGCAAGAGAAATTACCTTTCTTTATCTTCTGGGAGCAATACAGCTCGAGACCAGTACCGGCGTAGCACTGTCGCTCATATTTTTTGCCATTTCAGCACTGTCATCACTTGCAGGTATACTGACCAGGATCAGTCATGAAAAGAAAGTGCCGGATCAATATACCATGCCTTAAACATGCGGAGTTCAAGATTACTCATGCTTACGGAGTTCAAGATCGCGTAGTTTTATCTGCCACTGCTCTTTGTTATTCCATACCCGCTTTTCAACAGAATAGACCATGGAAAATACCGGTCGGGATCGTGAAGTGAGTTCTGTAAAGATATCCTGGCGATCAAAACCTATAACATCAAAAGTCCTGCCATTTTTATCCCTTACAAAAAACTTCACATGCCTATCCTTTAGAAGTTTTGGCTGGCCGAAAAGTACAAGCTCGTCAGAAATAAAAAGCGGTTCCCTATTACCATGTCCGTATGGAGCGAACTGCTCAAGCACATTGATAAAATTAGCTTTAATATCCTCAAGTGCCAGTTTTGAATCAACAACAAGTTCTTTCTGACGTTGTCCAATTGAAAGAAGGTTATTGCATACCTCATTAAACCGTTTACGGAATCCTGCGAAATTTTCAGGCAGAAGAGTAACACCTGCAGCCTGCTGATGACCACCGAACTGTTCCAGATAGTCGCTGCACTCCTGCAGAGCCTCATAGATATTGAACCCCTCGACACTTCGTACTGAACCCTTGATAAGGCCATTCATTCCACCAAGGATTACTGTTGGTAAATAATGCTTTTCAATCATTTTTGAAGCCACGATTCCAAGTACTCCAAGATGCCATGACTCATCATAGAGCACAATGGAAGAGCAATATGATGCAAAATGACTTTCAAGCATTTTTTCTGCCTTCACCATAATATCAGCATCAGTTTCCCGACGAAGTGAATTCATGCGATCAAGCTCGTGTGCATGTTTTTCGGAATCCCCTAACGAATCCGAAAGCAACCATTCCACTGCGAGATTTGCAGAGTGCATTCTTCCTGCCGCATTGATACGCGGCGCAATTCCGAATGCAATATGAAACATGCCAAGCTCGGCAGGAGAAACCTTCATGAGCGAGAACATCACCATTAAGGAACGCCTGGGGTTTGTTCTCATTCTCAGCAACCCTTCTCGAACAATCGTCCTGTTTTCATTTTCAAGGGTAACCATATCAGCCGCTGTAGCAATCGCAGCAAAATCAAGATATTTCAGCCAGCTTTCCTGATCGGCATTCACATGTTCAGCAATCGCCTGAATAAACTTGAATGCCACACCGCACCCGCATAACTCCCTGAAGGGGTACGTTGAACCAGAAACCTTTGGATTTAAAATAGCATAGGCTGGAGGAAGCTCGTCCGGTTCGTGATGATCACAAACTATCACATCAATACCACCATCTGCACTTCGGCGTATCTCTTCATTCTCCCGTATACCGCAATCAACCGTAATGATAAGAGTGATGCCCTGTTCAACCGCCGAATTGATGCCTTCAGGAGACAGGCCATAACCTTCAGTAAAGCGATCATTGATATAATAGGAAACCTCGGCTCCCTGCTCTTTCAGAAAAAGAAAAAGAAGTGCTGTCCCGGTAGTGCCATCAACATCATAATCTCCATAGAGCATTATTTTTTCATGCCTGCTTATCGCGTGACAAACCCGTTCAACCGCTTTCTGCATATCCTGCAGAAGAAACGGGGATGGAAGATCTGCTATCGAGGAACGAAAAAATTCCTTTGCGTCATCGAAAGTCTCAATACCGCGATTAAACAATGCCCGGGCGACAGGCAGACTGACATTGATAGATTCAGAAAGTGCCAGAACAGCCTTTTCATCAGGGGTGAGAACATTCCAGCGGTATCGTTTCATGAAAATTTACAGTAAGAATAATAAAATAGGTCAATGTACAATAACACTT
>CAIVCU010000170.1 GCA_903904495.1 uncultured Chlorobiaceae bacterium | reverse complement strand
TGCTAACTTTATGTGTAGAGATCGCATGCGAAAACGATGCTGCCGCCTCAATGCCCAAATCACTTGCTTGGGCAACCATCCTGCCAAAGAGGGCTATGTCCAGACCGTCAATTGCAGGGTTCAGGGTTTTCTTTGCAACTTTCTGAAGCTCAGTATCTTTCAGTGCAGTGCTGTCAAAGCTTTTTCCAAGAGCATACTCAGCAAACGCCTGTGCTTCGGAGTCACTGAAAAAAAAGAGGGTGTCCTTGCTGAAAGCATCAGCAATAATCTTACCGCATGCGGTACCCTGCTCTTCAGTTGCCCCTCTCTCAACACAGGCTTTTGCAACAACTTCGGCGACCTTTTTGGTCCGTATGCCAAGTTTGATATTAAAATCCTGCATAGCAAGCCGAACTTGGCGTTTCCAGCACTGTGAGCTTACACGGGCACGGGTGTTACCCCCGACTATTGCGGTTTTAGGTGCTCCCACATCGTCACGGTTAAGGCAGGTGACCGGGAAAGACTGCAAAATGTGATATTCAATACGGGTGTTCCTGAAAGGATTGGTGGTACTCATAATAGGTAAAGGATTAGTTGTTGATTGAAAGTGTTATTGGGGCAATCTGAAGCAGGCCAAACCCGAATGCCCGCCCACGACCGATACCCTGCTTGAAACTTTTAATAAACAGAGCGCGGTCAAGCACTTCAAGTTCACCGCTCAATTCTGCTCCCCCATGAGTGACGCTATGAGTTTGCTTAACAAATTGTTTAACCTGACGAGTTTTCAGCTGAAGCGTTTCCGGTTGCACAGTGAAACCCCATGAAGCAGGCGCTTTATCGATGAACCACCGAGTAATCTCATCACGGTCACGAAGGGCTACAATTTTACGGCTCTTGCTATCTCTCCTTGTCGGGTTAATAAGCACTTCGAAGCGGTAATGGTCAAAAGTAAGAAATTTCTCGCCGACTGATTTTGACTCCAATATGCCATACTCAGGTTTAAGAGGTTCCCGGTCTGAAAGAAGAAGTATCAGCCGGCCATTACTGTCCCCACCCTTATCGGCATAGAGGAACCCGCTTGGAACGCTTGCATTTTTCTCTGTCTCACTTCTCCTGTCTTCAAAAAGGCTGTACACAACCCGATGCATTGAGTAATCATCAGTGACGCGGAGGGTTTTGATATCTTTGGGGCCAAGTTTCAGGACGCTGGCTATCATACCGCCTCCTTTTGTGCGGTCTTCAAACCTTGTTTATAGAACTCCTGTGCCCATTGGCTTTTTATTCTTTCGCTTTCCCAATGAAATTTTAGCAATTGATCAAGCAACTGTGCATAGTCAATGGATGAGTTTCCTCTTGAGAGAATCAGGCTTAATAATGGTCGGAGAATCCGGCAAGCCTCCTCAACCGAATCACAAGCAAGCAGGCGGCGCAGCTTTGCTTTTGCCTGGTCGCTTTCTTTGCCATCTTCATAACACTTAGCAATCGCCCGACCTATACCCTCGCTGCCATTCTGAGTACTCTTTTCTTTGGCAATCGCAGCAGCAATCGTTGCAAACGGCAGCCTCTCCCATGGCTTTTCAAGATCAATGTTAAAGGTCGCCAGATACTCCCAACTTTGGTATTCAGTTGCCGGGTTATCTGCCCTCTTAAGTGCGGCAGCTACACCTTTGTTTTTTGCAATCAAGGCAATGATGAACTGCACAAATGCCAGTGATCTACCGGTTTTTATTCCAGGTTCATTATTCATGTCTTATTTTTCTACTGGTTGAGATAATCAACGAGATTCGGTCTGTTCTTGGCCCATGCATCAATCTGCCTGGCACTCTCTCTGGGACAATAAGTGTCGTAAGCCTTTATTGCCGAGTGAGCGAATGATTTTCTAACTTTTTTGGTCTCATGAGGTGGTGCGCATGAGTCAACGAGCTCCTGGAACCGGCGCTCGCATAATTCCCAGAACAAGGTTGCAGCTTGCCCACCCAGACTTGAATCATTCATGTTCTGCGCTTTAAAAAAACCATTTGTTGAGGCATATACTCTTGTTGATAACTTATCAAGAGCGTCCATCTCAACCTTAAGTTGATTATACCATGTCTCACCAAGAATACTGCTCTCAAGAAAAATGATGGATTCAACAAAATCATCATCCTGTTTGACAGACTGATCGCCTGCATTCGTGCTTACCCTGAGACCTCCTGACCAGACGCCAATTCTTTTTAACCGGCTCCGAAACCGGACAAGACCATAGCGGATAAATTGGCAATCATAACCCTGCACGCCACCAGCACTCATAAATGCAAGTAAAGATGCAAGTTCCCGCCACGGGCGCTTGTTTGGATCAATCCATTTTATTTTTGGTGTTGCACCTTGAGTATTAACAGCCATACTTGGCTCCCGCCATCCATCTTTATGGCTTGGGTATTGCAACCCCTCTACGTAATAGATCCCATCTTCCTTCAGCAGTACAAAACGTGACAGG
>CAIVCU010000169.1 GCA_903904495.1 uncultured Chlorobiaceae bacterium | reverse complement strand
GCAGCAACACAACATTGCCGATGACAGAACGGTATGACCCGTTTTCGGTCTCGCCGCCTTCAATGACATCTGCGTGCTGGAGAATAATTTTCTTTTTTTCCGCCCGGAGTGTATTATGGGTCAGTGTCGGGAGCATGATAATCTGAAGTGACAGTATAGTGGCGGTCAGTAACGTAACTGAAATGGTTCTTCGCATTGAGGATAATGGATAGATGGTCTCCCGGAAAGAATCGACTGTTAATAATGTTCTAATGTACTAAAGCTTTGTTTTTACTGTGAAAAAATTACTCCTCGTTGGTGGCGGCAGGCCTGGCAATTTATTGCTTGCCCCTTTAAATGATGCATTGAAAAAAAATAAGGCCTATCAGCCGGTTGCGCTTCTTGTGGCCCCGGAAGGGAGCGAGCCGATCAGCAGTGATCTTGCTGAATGCTTCGGTCTTGGCGAAGTCGGGAGTTCTCTTGTCATTTCTCTCCCGCAGGGTTCTCCTGTTGAGCATCTTGCCACTGTCATGACAAGTATTGAAAAAGTTCTTGTCATTGAAAAACCTGATCTTGTTATGGTATGCGGCAGTGATAATGCCGCACTTGGAGCAGCACTTACAGCGGCAAAACTCGGAGTAACTGTCGCAGTGGTAGATGCGGGACTTCGGAGCTATGAGCGTTCGGATTCTGAAGAGATCAATCGTATTGCCATTGATGCCATGGCTGAATATCACTTTGTCAGCGAACACAGTGGAGAGTACAACCTGATCAATGAGGGTGTGGCCGATGAAAAGGTTTTTTTTGCCGGCAACCTTGCAATTGACAGCCTTGTGAAATTAATGGAGCAGGCAAATCAACTGCCAGTGTCCAGAGCTCATGGTTTCCGTCCAAAAACTTACGCACTCGTGCTTCTGAATCCTGAAGGACATTTTTCCAGTAAAGAACCGCTTGAGATGATTTTAAGGCTTCTGAAGGAAATTTCCGGCAAGACGACTGTTCTTATTCCAAAGTTTAATGGCATGGATGCCGCATTCAGCGATATTGAGAACGTAAAAATTATCGAATCGCTTTCGCATGCCGGCCTGCTGATGCTGCTCAGAGATTCTGTGATGCTCCTCACCGATATTGAAGAGCTGCAGTCGGAAGCCACAGTCATGAACGTGCCCTGTCTCACCATGATGGAGTCGGCTTCGCGTCCCGTAACAATAGAAATCGGCACCAATGTTCTTGTCGGCCTCGATGAGGAAGATATCATAAGCCGTGTTAACGATATTCTTCAGCCCGGCAAACACAAGCATGAATCCAACCGCTCAAAAATTCCTGAAAAATGGGATGGCGCAGCAGCTGCCCGCATTGTCGCAGTGCTCGATAGGATATTATAAATTGTTTTAAGCTGCATGGTTTCGGACATTCCGGCACTCTGCGCGGCAATGGTGATCGGGTGTCATTTTGGCTAAAGGGAGACATCTATTGAATCACATCAAGAGACCAATGTTTATAGCCGTCTAAAAGGCAGATCGAAAACAACTTCATCTACTTGATTTCGGATTACCATTCGATTGTTTTCAAGTTCCACTGTGCCGAAGGTGAAGCGAGGATGTTCACTTCGATTTATGAAGGCTGGCAGCACTACAAAGTGTATTCCATTCTTTAGCCTATAGGCGCCATAGTGATAGTGGCCGCTGAGGCAAGCCGTTATGGTGGTTGAGGATGCAAGAATATCGACTATCTCCTGATGGTTCCAGAGCAGACCGTGTTTTGGGTCGGTCGTTTCGGGGAGCAGCGGGAAGTGGCAGATGACGATTACCTTTTTGCCGGAGTGTTCTGCGATGTCAAGTTCCTTTTTCAGCCATGCTTTTTGCCGGGTACCCACTGCTCCGCAATAGTCGTGTTTTTCCGACTGTGCGAGGAAGTATTCAAGGGTTTGGCGGTCTTCAGGTGTTTCAGGCTTGTTATGTATTGATACATCCATGCCGTCCAGCACGATGAAGCGAAATCCACTTGCAATAAATGAATAGTATGGGGCTTTCATGCCCAGAGTATCCAGCAGCAACTTTCTGGGTAGAGAAAGACAATGGTTCCCTAAGACATGGTGGATTGTTCCAGGATACTCGTTGAGCAGAGAGCTTGCCTGCCGGAGTTCTTCCTGGTTATGTTCATCACTTCCTTTTATCAGGTCGCCGAGCTGGAACAGAAAATCAACATTGTTTTTTTTGCAGTTTTCAAGCCAGCCCAGAAGGTCTGCGGCAGTTTTGATGGCTGCCGCAGGTTCGGATGTTGTTGAGAAGTGAATGTCGGTGATGATGCCGAACTTGAGAATGGATGTGTTGTGAGTTCTGGACATCAGTCGCCGAATTCAGAGAGATATTTTTCCATGAACTCGTCAAGGTCTCCGTCAAGCACGTTTTCCACATCGAAGCGTTCGTAATTGGTGCGGTGATCCTTGATTCTTCGGTCATCAAGCACATAACTGCGGATCTGGCTTCCCCATTCAATTTTTTTCTTTTTGCCTTCGATTTCACGCTTCTTTGCCTCCTCATCGTCCCGCTGGCGCTGGTAGAGCTGTGCCATCAGCATTTTCATTGCGCGTTCCCTGTTCTGGAATTGAGATCGCTCTTCCTGGCAACCAACCACAATTCCCGTCGGGATATGCTTTATGCGGACAGCAGTCTCCACTTTGTTGACATTCTGGCCGCCCTTGCCACCGCTGCGGAACGTTGAGAGCTCGAGATCCTCCTTGCGGACGTCGATTTCAACGTCGGGAGGAGCTTCGGGATAGGTGAAGACGCTGGCAAAGGAGGTGTGACGCCTGGCGTTGGAGTCGAAAGGTGAGACTCGAACAAGACGGTGAACCCCGTTTTCTGCTTTCAGATAGCCGTAGGCATAAGGGCCCTCGATTTCGAGAGTGGCGGTTTTTATTCCAGCACCGTCACCTTCCTGGTAATCGTCGGTATAGATTTTAAAGCCTTTGCGTTCTGCCCATCTCATGTACATGCGATAGAGCATTTCCGCCCAGTCCTGTGCCTCGGTACCTCCTGCTCCTGCATGAATGGTAATGAGGGCATTACCGGCATCATCCTTACCTGAGAGCATATTTTTAAACTCTATGGCATCAATGTCGTGCTCGATTGACGCAATGGCTGTTGTGAGCTCATCGGTGAAGGATTCGTCCTCGAGTTCTGCGGCGATGTCGAGTTCATCCTGACAGATGGTTGCTTTAGCAGCTATTTTTTCGTACCCATCGGTCCATGATTTATGTTCGTTCAGCTCTTTTAAAACTTTGTGGGCCTCTTTCTGGTCGGTCCAGAATGTTGGATCAGCT
>CAIVCU010000168.1 GCA_903904495.1 uncultured Chlorobiaceae bacterium | reverse complement strand
GTGAACAACCATGGCAAAAGGATCAAACAAAGCAGAAGTATCTGTACCTGATTACATCGCGGAAGTTGTATCAGCACCTGAAGAAAATAAAGAAGAAATCAGGCTTGCTGCGTATTATCTTTGGGAATCAAACGGCCGGCAAAACGGCTCAGATGTCGAAGACTGGATTGAAGCAGAAGAGTTTGTAAAAGGCTGAGACTTCCTGCGATCTAGCATTTCGCAAAAGGTCACTCAACCTTGGGTGGCCTTTTTTTCTTAACGATCCCTCCTGATCCCTCCCCAAGGTCATTCCGATCCCTCCATCATATCATCCCGAAGAATTGAGGGATCTTTTTTTGTCCACAGTCCACTCTTGATTGACTCCGAGTCCATTCACCCGAAACGAATCGATAATGACAAATGCAACACGCCTTCCTGTTTGTTACGTGTTTGAAAACAATAGAGTAGCGGGGACAAAAGAATCGATCCACGTGATATATTTGCAGATCATTTTCGCTATCCGGAAAAATAAAAATAAAATATTCAACCAATGACTGATCTATCAATATGGCCTGAAACGATAAAGGAAGCCGTAGAACAGATGATCGATACAATGAGCGAAGAAGATAAAATGGAACTCGTGAATACGAAACCGGACAGTATCTATCGCTTCCAATACTCTCTGGTGTTGCTCATCTGCGGATGGTTCGGACTTTATAACGGGAACAAAGCCCTGCTTGCAGCCTGCGCCAACACCCGGAAGAACGAGATCGAACACATCATCTTTCTATACGACCCTGAAAAGGCTTCGGTGATCATTATCGAAGCAATTAGGAAACGGTTGAGGACAGATTTGAAAGTACCTGTATAGTCCTGTTTTTCTTCTTCAGTTTTACCCCTTGGTTTGTCTTTCTCAGGAACGATAATCAAAATCTTAACAGAAACGTAACACAGTTATAGGCATTTTTCTTGACAGGATATTTCAATAGTTCAAATATTATTGTATAATAAGGCATGAAAAAAATTACAGCAACAACAATATTTGAATCGCTCTCATCCGGTGTGAGGCTGGATGTATATCGATTACTCGTCAGGAAAGGACCCGAAGGCATGGTGGCTGGTGAAATTGGTTCAGCACTTGATGTGCCGCCGACAAATCTTTCTTTCCATCTTAAAACACTCTCGCATACGGGCCTTATCACCGTGGAGCAGGAAGGTCGCTTTCAGCGCTACCGGGCCAAGCTTCCGTTAATGCTGGAGCTGATTGCCTATCTCACGGAGGAATGCTGTGGCGGCAATCCGGGAAAGTGCGGTGATTTCAGTGCAGAATCAATTTGTCCGCAGTGCATTGACGAGTCATCAGACAACAAGTGAATTCCTAATCATTTCCTTTTTATCATGAAGAAATCAGTACTCATTCTTTGTACCGGAAACTCATGCCGCAGCCAGATGGCCGAAGGCTTACTCCGTTCATTTGACAGTTCACTTGAAGTTTATTCTGCAGGCACGAAACCTTCGGACTCTGTTCATCCGCTTGCTGTGAAGGTGATGCGTGAAGAGTGGATTGATATCAGTTTATACAGACCAAAAAGTGTTGACGAATTTCTCACGAGACCATTTGATTATGTTATAACGGTTTGCGATGCGGCAAAAGAGTCCTGCCCGCTCTTTACCGGTAAGGTGGAGCACCGGCTGCATATCGGCTTTGATGATCCGGCTGAAGCCAGGGGGACACAGGAAGAGGTGCTTGCAGTGTTCCGGCGGGTTAGCAACGAAATCAATCAGCGCTTCCGTCAGTTTTATAACGATAAT
>CAIVCU010000167.1 GCA_903904495.1 uncultured Chlorobiaceae bacterium | reverse complement strand
CTCTCAATCCATTCAATTTCCGTTTATTTCCTTCAAAATATAGGAATGAGATATTAGTTAAAGCAGTCGATAACTGATTAAAATAAATATACTTTGAAATCTCAACCGGATAAAATTTTTCGTGACAAAAATTGGTGCGCATAAATCAATGTCAATGGAAAATGAGCTCGTTATGGACGGAATTTCCGGTAGTCGATATCAAACTTTTTAATACGAAGTCCCATGATCCTGTCTGAAAGACCTAATTGCATTGCTGCTCTGGACATATTTCCTTTTGTGCGCTTTAGCGCTTCAATGATCATCTCTTTCTCAATGGCATCCAGTTTCTGCTGTAGTGACCCGGTATAGGGTGTTCCGCTCGATTCAGCAGTCTGAAGCGTCGGCGGGAGGTGATAACCGTGAATAACATTGTCTTCGCTCAGGATGACAGCCCGTTCCATACAGTTCTGAAGCTCACGGACATTACCTGGCCAGTGATATCGCATCAGCATATCGATCGCTGTTGTCGAGATACGCCGGATTCCTTTCTGGTTTGCAGCATTGTATTTTTCTACAAAATAATCTGCGAGCAGAAGTATATCGGTTTTACGTTCCCGCAGAGGAGGTACGGTAATAGGAAAAATATTCAAGCGGTAATAGAGATCTTCTCTGAAAAGTCCTTCCCGGATTAATTCTTCAAGATTGCGGTTTGTTGCGGCAATTATCCTGACGTCGACTTTTATGGTTTTTGATCCTCCAACCCTTTCAAACTCCTTTTCCTGAATGATTCTCAGCAGTTTTGCCTGAATCGGAAGACTGAGTTCTCCCACTTCATCCAAAAAAATCGTTCCCTTATCGGCAAGCTCAAATCTTCCGTGACGGGTAGCAGATGCCCCGGTAAATGCTCCTTTTTCATGCCCGAATAGTTCGCTTTCGACAATACTTTCCGGCAGTGCAGCACAGTTGAACTTAATGAACGTGTTGCCGGACCGGTGACTTTTAAAATGAATAGCGCTGGCAACCAGCTCTTTTCCAACACCGCTTTCGCCAAGAATCAAAGTTGTCGCGTTGGTTTTTGCGATCTTCTCGATCATTTTAAAAAGCGAGATCATCGGTTTGGTGTTACCGATAATATTTGCAGGACGCTCTGCATCAGATATGGTTTCTTCGTTGTGTTCTTCAGTGCGGAGCTTCTGCCTGGACAGTTTTTCAGCTGTTTTGTTTTCAAGCGGTTTTTTTGCGCTTTCTTCGTGTGCAAGCTGCCTGAGGCGAACTGCCTGAGAGATCATGGCTGCAATTATAGAGAGCTGGTCGACGTAGTGCTGCAGCATATCTCTTTGCCCGTTACCGGCTTTGTTTTTTTTGACATATTCTGCTTCTGCCGGCGGATCAAGCTGACGGTCCGCACTCAGTGTTCCGATGATTTCAGTCCCTGCCTTGATTGGAATACAGATAAAACAAAGGCCCTCTTTTTTTGCCCTCGCCCGTGACCGTGTGCGGTCAAGAAAGAGAGGTTCGTTGTTAATGCTGGGAACAATAACAGTTTTACCGGTTTTAACGACCTGTCCGATAATGCCCTCTCCTATACGGTACCGGCCTCTTTCTTTCTCTTCGGTCGTAAGACCGAATGATTCATTGATGACGATTTCGCGAGTATCACGGTTAAGAATCGTTATCATGCCCCTCAGCATATTCATGTGTTCGGACATGATGAAAAGAACAAGCCGTAACACCTTGTTGATATCATCTTCGTTGGTTATGGTTCTGCTGACTTCAGCAAGCAGGCTGATACTGCTATGGTCCTCTTCCTGGGCTATAAGCATGATACTTCGCAGTCTGATTAATCAGTGTTTGACTAAAAGGGTGTTGTAAATGCTTTCAAGTTCGTTCGGTTGCAGGGCTCTTTTCTTTTCAGTGGCCGTCTGACGGACTATCGCAAGGAGAAGGCCTGCTTCATCTCTTGAGAGTACAACACCCCTTCCGGAAAAAAAATGCTGTAATGAAGCACTTCCTGAATGCTTTCCTATAACAAGCTCCTCTTTATCACGCCCTACCTGATCAGGAAGAAAAGGTTGATAGGAGAGCGGATGTTTCAGTAACGCAGCACAGTGGATGCCTGATTCATGCTGAAACGCCGATTTTCCGACAACAGCTTTCTGATCCTGTATTACTCTTCCTGAAGCTTTGCTTACAACTTCACAGATATGGGAAAGCTGTCTGGTATCAATACGTGATTCGTATTTTCCGGATAGTTTCAAAGCAATGGCAAGTTCTTCAAGTGCCGCATTTCCTGCCCGCTCCCCAAGTCCGGTTACCGAAACACTGACAGCTTTGCACCCCGCCTCAAGAGCAGTAAATGCATTGGCTGTTGCCATACCGAGATCATTATGGGCATGAAATTCAAGTGTTGCATAGCTGACAGCTTTCAGCTGACTTATAAGAGTTATTATCGATGTCGGTGTAGCTATGCCGACAGTATCGGCAATGCGTATTCTATCTGCGCCGCACGCTTCTGCATCAAGGACAAAACTCTTCAACATGTCAGGTTCTGCCCTTGTGGCATCCTGTGCTCCAACACTGACAAAGCTGAAATATTTTTTTGCTTTCGGTATAAGCTCCTGTAATTGCCGTTGCACCCATGCATAATCTTTTCCCATGAGCTGAAGGTAGAGGGCGGAGACAGGGAAGCTGATATGAAGTGCCTCTGTTCCGCATATCCTGGCATCCTCGATGTCCTGCCATTTTGCTCTGGCCCAGCTGGTCAGGCGTACCGGAAGATTCAGGGCTGCAATGTTCCTGATGGTGATGCGTTCGTCCTCACTGATTGCCGGATATCCGATTTCAAGTTCGTT
>CAIVCU010000166.1 GCA_903904495.1 uncultured Chlorobiaceae bacterium | reverse complement strand
TAAACTATCAATAAAGAAAGAATTAGATAATCTTATTATTTCTATTGATTGTATTATTTATGGCTCTTTGCGGATGTGCGCTGCTTATCTACAGTGCACTTCCGCGAAGAGTCTTATGAATAATATCTGCTGATACAGCCGGAAACACCACGATGAAAGAGGGATGCCTCCAGCACCGCCAGCGAGGCAACAACCGACCCCCTCCCTTTTTTCTGCCAAACACCACACTGAGAACTTTTCCACTAAATTCTGCTGATGTCTTGATAAGTGAGTACCAATTATTTTTGATAGTGATGGCATTCTAAAGTCCTTAAAAAATTACAGATAAGAGATCAATCTGTATTTTTAAAAAGTTTTATATTAATACCTTATGAAGCATAGAAAACGCACTGGCATTAAAACAGAGAAAAAGTGAGGGCTCTTGCAACCCACTAATCATTCATGATACGTAATTACTTTACTCTCTACCATGCGGCAATGGAACTGCATGAACGTCTTGCAGGGGGACAATTGAAGGAGATCTTTTCACAGCATAAAAATGAAGTGACCCTTACCTTCATAGATGCTGACGGAGAGCTTATCCAGATTGTCGTTGTCACCCACACTCCCCTGCTCTGCCTCTTTATTAAAGAGGGTGTTCAGAAAAAAGCACGTGATTCAGCAAGCCTTATGATCGAGGTACATAATCAACAGGTCTCACGTGTTGACATCTCTCCTTATGACCGCGAAATACACATTGTTCTTGCTAATAAAGCGATCATTGTTTTGCAGCTGTTCAGTTCAAAAACAAACGTTTTTCTTGTCAGGGAAAACCGCATTATCGATGCGTTCAAGCACAAAAACTCTCTTAGCGGTGAACTCTATAAGTGCGATAACGATGAGCCCGGGGTTCTGAAAGAGCTTGAAAAGCTTGCAATGAACCAGAAACTTTTTCAGGAACAACTTAACTCCCGGAGTAACGAAGATATTTCCGGGAAACTTTCAGCACTTCTTCCCGGCTTTGACCGTACCCTCGTGCGTGAAGTTATGGGCCGGGTGTCGGGAGAGCACAACACTGAAGCACTCTTTAGCGCATTTCAATCGGTTTTTTATGACCTGCTCGACGCTGAAGGAACAGTCACGGAAAATGAGGCTGTTGAACCGGTATTTTCACTGTTGCACACGACTCAGGAGCAGAGCACTGTTTTTGATTCAATTCTTGAGGGATTGAGCTGTTACAGTATAAAAATGCTGCAGTTTCTTGAAACAAAAGAGAGACTCAAAGAGCTTCAAAATAAACTGGTGCGGGAGATCGGAAAAAAGCAAAAAGCATTGGAAGGGTTTAACCCTGATTTGCTTGATGAGTTTGCCCGAAAGTATGAAACCTGCGGACATCTGCTCATGGCCTCCCTTTACCTGCCAAGAACAGAAAGAGAAAGCATCACCGTATCAAACATTTTTGAATCCGGTACGCCGAATATAACCATCCGGTTGAAAGAGGCCTTGACGATGCAAAGAAACGCTGAAGAGTATTTTTCAAAAGCCTCAAAAACAAAAGGTAAACTTAAAACAATGCAGGAAAGGCGAACCGGACTTGAGAAAGATAAAAAAACACTTAAAGAACTGTTTGCCGCCACTGAAAAAATAGCAACCCCGAAAGAGGCGCGAAGATTTATTGAAATCCATTCCGGCCTGCTGAGTAAAACCGGCGCTCTGCCCTTGAAAAATAACCGTTCAGCCTTGCCATTCAGAATTGTACACCTATCGCCAGCGGCAACGCTTCTTATCGGCAAAAATGCTGCAAATAATGACCTGCTGACCTTTACCCATGCACGCCCGAACGACATCTGGCTCCATGCGCGAGGTGCAGCCGGCTCCCACTGCGTCCTGAAAGGAGTGAACCTGAGCCAGAAGGCTGAAATCAAAAAAGCCGCAGAAATTGCCGCATGGTACTCATCCGCAAAGCATTCAGAACTTGTTGCGGTGATCTATACGCTGAAAAAATATGTCCGGCACGGAAAAAATCTTCCAACCGGTCAGGTTATTGTTGAACGCGAAGAGGTAATCCTTGTAAAACCTTTAACAGGAGGGTTGAAATAAACCATAACCCTGCCGTTCGCATCTTTCGGGCAGGAGTTCATCAAAAAAACAGATTCAAAGACTGCTGGTTTGAAATGAGCTGCCGAAAACTTCGTTAATTGACTTATTTTCAGGGAGAACATAGACCATTCCCCCATGGCCCTTGAACGAGGGGCTGACAATTTTCGTGTAAAATCTTTTCGGAACATTGATGCAACCCCAGGAGATTCGATGTTCTTTCGGGTCTGAAGAGCGAAGGCGCTGAAGGCGACGCTCTTTCGGATTATTGGTAACCACAGCATGAATAGCAATACCCATATCAAAATCTACCCACAAAACCTCCTCGCCATGCGAATTTTTACCCGGTCGCGCCTTTGAACCTTCCTGCCGGGGTAGTGCGTTCTTCATACGGAATCTCTGAAAGCTTCTTTTGTCCAGTGCCCGAAACGTATTCGACGCCGACTGCTACACTGAGAAGCGCCGGTGCCGCACCAAGATTTTGCCCATCCTTTTGAAAGACATGAATTTTAGCCT
>CAIVCU010000165.1 GCA_903904495.1 uncultured Chlorobiaceae bacterium | reverse complement strand
TACCGTCTCTTTCGAAAATCTCCTGTGCCAGATCGAGATAATCTTTCGATCCAATACTCTGAGCGTCATAGAGCAGCGCTGGTTTACCATGGCTCGGCGCTTCAGAAAGTCGAACATTCCTGCGGATATAGGTTTTGTAAACCTTGTCTTTAAAAAACTTCTTGACCTCTTCGGCAACCTGCGATGCAAGACGAAGTCTCGAATCATACATGGTAACCAGTACACCTTCGATTTCCAGTTTAGGGTTAAGGTGTTTACGGACAATACTGATGGTATTGAGCAGCTTCCCCAAACCTTCAAGAGCATAATATTCAGCCTGAACCGGGATAAGCACGGAATCAGCTGCGGTAAGCGAATTAAGTGTTATCAGCCCTAATGAGGGCGGGCAATCTATAATAATATAGTCGTACTGGGAGCGAATCCCTTTGAGAGCTTTCTGCATCACATACTCGCGCTCTCTCATATTCACCAGTTCGACCTCCATCCCGACAAGATTGACATTGGATGGAAGCACATCAAGATACTCCAGACTGGAGGACTTGATAGCATCCTGTATGTTGCCCCCTTTTACCATAACCTGGTAAAACGTATTATCGATTTCGTCGCCAACTTCAAGTCCGAAGCCTGACGTGGCATTTGCCTGAGGATCGATATCGATAAGCAATGTCTTAAACTCAGAAATGGCGATAGATGCCGCTATATTAACGGAAGTGGTTGTTTTTCCAACACCACCTTTCTGGTTTGCAATCGCAATAACTCTGCCCATGTACTAACCAGGGAAATTTATAGCAGTTGAAGTTCTTTCATGACTTGGTACATTATAATACTTACATGAACCATTACAAATTTTTAATCGCGCTTCATGGAAAGGCTGGAACCACAATTCTATGAACTCCCCACACTGGAACTAACTGAAAAACTGCTCGGGAAAATATTTGTTCGTGTTCTACCGGGAAATATACATCTGAGAGGAAGAATTGTTGAAACAGAGGCCTATTCAGGTACAGGTGATGAAGCATGCCATGCGTGGAGGGGACAGACAGCACGAAACCGGATTATGTTCCAGAGACCCGGAACTCTTTATGTATACTTTACCTATGGGAACCACTACATGCTCAATATTGTCAGCGAACCTGAAAACACTGCGGGTGCTGTTCTGATAAGAGCTATGGAACCGGTTGAAGGAGAGCTGTTTATGCAGGAACAGAGAGGTACCGGCATTATAACCAGCCTTATGAGCGGTCCTGGAAAACTTACACGGGCACTGGCCATCGATAGCCGCAGTAATGGAAAAAATCTCTTCAATGAAGAGTTCTATGTGGAAAATGCACCGTCTCTTACGGAAAACCAGATCGGCACCAGCACCAGAGTGGGTATTTCAAAAAGCAGGGAGCTTTTGTGGCGGAAATTCATAATCAACAATCCCCATGTGTCTAAAGTCCGGGGTGTTTAAGCATCTAAATAAACAACCTGTTTTTGAAAGTTGAAGAAAATATTTCTTTTTTATGTCTCCGCATGATTATTAGATAGAGTGCAAAAACAACCTCACATGGTGCAGGAACGTGAATTACTGGAATTCGATATTGTATTTATCGGCGCCGGGCCCGCAAACCTTGCATCGGCAATACACCTTCAGCGTCTTCTGAAGCGCCATAACTCTCATGCTGAACATCTCCTTGATCCCGCAATTGCTGTAATCGATAAAGGCAGGTACGCAGGTGCTCACCTGCTATCGGGAGCTCTGCTTGATACGAAAACTCTGGAAGAATTTTTTCCGGATTTCCGTGAGAGAGGATGTCCATTGGACGCTCCGGTATCTATTGAACGTCTATGGTATCTGACCGCAAAGAGGAAGTTCCTGTTCCCGTTTCTTCCTGAACCATTCAGCAATAAGGGAAATTTAGTCGTATCACTCAGCCGGCTGGGCTCCTGGATGGCTGAAGAAGCTCAAAAAGAGGGCATGCAATTCTTCGAGAATACCGCAGCCTCTCTGCCTTATTTTGAAAATGGCAGGCTTGCCGGTATTATGACAGACGACAAGGGATTCGATAAAAACGGTCAGAAAAAAAACAACTTTGAACCTGGGATTCTGCTTAAAACAAAAGCTGCCGTCATAGGGGAAGGTTCAGATGGCTCGTTTTTCAGAAAAGTTTATGAAAACTTTCCAGCAGGCAGTAAAACTATTCCTCAGCGTTACGAAGCCGGAGTAAAAGAGACTTGGCGGGTACCGCCTGGCCGACTCATCGCCGGAGAGATCCACCAGATGTTCGGCTATCCTCTTGCGACTGATGTGTACGGTGGCGGATGGCTTTATGCCTTATCCCCGACATTGATCTCCCTTGGATTTATTACTTCACTGGAACCTGGCTCACCTTGTTGCGATCCCCATCTGAACCTTCAACGCTTTAAACAGCACCCGCTGCTTTCCAGAATTCTTGAAGGAGGAAACATGGTTGAATCAGGGGCCAGGACAATAACCTCCGGAGGGGCAGATGCCATGCCACCGCTTTACGGACCCGGATTTCTTGTTACCGGTGAATCTGCCGGCATGGTGAACATGCAACGCCACAAAGGGCTCCATCTGGCTATGAAATCAGGAATCCTTGCAGCTGAAACCCTTTTTGAATCGCTCCTGCATGATGATTTTTCGACTGATCAATTGAAAACTTATGACGAAAAGTTCAAAAATTCATGGGCTTACGATGAACTGCATGCTGCCAGAAACTACCGGAAGGCTTTCGATCGAGGGCTGTATGCAGGTTTGGTTCAGGCAGGACTTCAGCTTAAATTCCCAGGTTTGTCAATGGCTGAAGGCTTTGGTAAGCATCATGATATAAAAAAGGGGGCCCCCTTAAACAAAGAGTCCTCATCCGTTACGGAAATGGACAGGTTCACTCCGGACGGCATCCTGACCTTCAGTAAATCAGAGAGTCTCTTCCGATCAGGTACAATCCATGAAGAGAACCAGCCATGCCACCTGCTCATAAAGCCGGAAGATATTGAGGAAATATGCCTTAAAAAATGCACTGTCGAGTTTGCCAATCCATGTCGTCACTTCTGTCCGGCACAAGTTTACGAAATTACCAGTGAGCCCCGGCCGGCACTAAAACTTAACCCGTCGAACTGTCTGCACTGCAAAACATGTGAAACCGTCGATCCTTATGGAATAATTACCTGGACACCCCCGGAAGGTGGTGGCGGTCCGGGTTATAAACTCAGTTGACTTATGAATGCGCAAAAAAAAGTTGTGGTCGGTATATCGGGAGGAGTTGATTCAGCCGTTTCTGCATGTCTGCTTGTTGAACAGGGCTATTCGGTCACCGGTTTAAACATCAAGGTGCTTGACTCCCTTGACGAAAGCCCTTCACTTAAACCATCGCCGCTTGTTATCAGCGACCACCCGGACTTTCAGATTCCTGTTTGTACCCTGAACCTCAGCAGTAAATTCAGGGATGATGTTATCGACTATTTTCATGATGACTATCTTGGCGGAAGAACACCAAATCCATGTATGGTCTGCAACAAAAAAATCAAATGGTTCGGCCTGTTTGAGGGGTTGAAACTGCTTGATGCAGATTTCGTTGCCACCGGCCATTTTGCGGCCACAGATTTCAGTGATGGAAGATTCCGGCTTTATAAAGGGGCGGATCCGGAAAAGGACCAGAGTTATTTTCTGTGGATGCTCTCGCAGAACGATCTGGCGAAAACACTCTTTCCTCTCGGGAAGCTCACAAAACCTGAAGTCCGAAAGCTGGCCCGCTCTTTCGGTGTCAGGGCCGCTGAAAAAAAGGAGAGTCAGGAGATCTGCTTTGTTCCTCAGGATGATTACTGCAGTTATCTTGCAGGCGCGATCCCCGGCCTTGCCGATAAAGTCGCTGATGGTGATATTGTGGACGAAAATGGCAACATTATCGGAAAACATCGTGGGTATCCCTTTTATACAGTCGGTCAGCGCCGCGGGCTCGGTGTGTCAGCGAAAGAGCCGCTCTATGTCACGGCACTCGACACGGAGCATAACCGACTCCATGTAGGAAAAAAATCCTCCCTGGAATGCACACAACTTATCGCCTCCGGACTCAATCTGATCGGTTTAGATAAGCTGACAAGCCGGATTGAAGCCTATGGGAAAATCCGGTATCGCGACAAGGCGACGCCGTGCATCATTGAGCCTCTTCTGGATAACTCAGCAACTGTCTCGTTCTTTTCGCCAAAGAGTGCAGTATCGACAGGACAGGCAGCGGTCTTTTACCGCGACAGTGAAGTACTCGGTGGCGGGTTCATCACCCGGGTAATAAACGCTCTTCAACAGTAATTATATTGGATCCATGCTGCAAAGAAACAATCTTTCACTCACCTATCTGGACCTTGCACCTGCAAAACCGGAAAATGCCCCGCTCGTGATCATGCTTCACGGATATGGCAGTAACGAAAAAGACCTGATTCAAATAGCTCCGGCACTGCGCCCGGAATTTCGCTATATCAGTGCAAGAGCACCACAGACAATGGACTTCGGCATGTACGGCTGGTTTCCTATTGACTTTACTCACAGCGGTATCACCGTTGATTACAGTGCGGCAAAGAAAGCTCTTGAGCTGTTAATCGGTTTTACCGGAGAGCTCATCCGGGAGTACCGTCCTGCAGGAAACAAGGTTTTTCTTATGGGGTTCAGTCAGGGAGCTGTCATGAGTTATCTGATGGCGTTTAATGCTCCGGAACTGCTGCATGGCGTTATTGCACTGAGCGGACAGCTTCCTGAAACATCACAGCCGATTGAAACAGCTGAACCTGCATTGAGGAAGCTGCCTTTTCTTGTGATGCATGGAATCTATGACGATGTCCTTCCTATTGCCAAGGGAAGGGCGGCAGATGAATGGCTGAAGCTGCATGTGGATGATCTTACCTATCGTGAATACCCTGTCGCACATCAGATCTCTGACAGCGGCATTGTGCTGATAAGGTCATGGCTTGAAGAGAAAATGCCGGCATCGGATAATAAAGCCTGACATGCAACAATGAGAAATAACCACAGAATATCACTGCTGCCGTTACCTCCGGAAAGGAAGTAATTACCGACTTAATCGTATATTCTCTTTTTTTTAACCGCCGCCCCGCATAAAGCATGAAGGATACTCTCTTAAACCTGCTCGAACATCGCATCCTTGTACTTGACGGTGCCATGGGTACCATGATACAGCGCCATAAACTCCAGGAAAAAGATTACCGGGGCACCCGGTTTGCGTCCCACTCGCATCCACTCATTGGAAACAACGATATCCTTGTCCTGACACGACCTGATATCATTTATGCACTCCATTGCGACTTTCTCGAAGCCGGCTCGGACATCATTGAAACCAACACCTTCAACGCCAACCCGATTTCCCAGGCAGACTACAATGCATCAGACCTGGTAAAAGAACTGAATGTTGAAGCTGCCCGGCTGGCAAGAAAGGCTGCCGACGAATATACAGCACGAACCCCTGATAAACCCCGATTTGTTGCCGGCTCCATAGGCCCGACTAACAAGACGCTATCACTCTCCCCAGATGTCAATAATCCCGGCTTCCGGGCCGTCAGCTTCCAGGAGGTTGTCGACAACTATACCCTGCAGCTTGAAGGACTGATGGAGGGTGGCGTTGATCTGCTGCTGGTTGAAACAGTATTTGATACGCTTAACTGCAAAGCCGCACTTTTTTCCATTGAAGAGTTTTTCAACCGCACCGGTGTGCATATACCGGTCATGGTATCAGGAACTGTAGTGGATGCCAGTGGACGAACCCTTTCAGGCCAGACCACTGAAGCTTTCTGGATCTCTATCGCTCACATGCCTGATCTGCTCTCCATAGGTCTGAACTGTGCTCTTGGCTCGAAACAGATGCGTCCCTTTATTGCCGCACTTGCAGGAATTGCTGAAAGCCTGGTCAGTGTTTATCCCAATGCCGGCCTGCCGAACGAGTTCGGAGAGTATGATGACTCGCCAGACTATATGGCCGCGCAAATCGCAGACTTTGCAGTTTCAGGATTTGTCAATATTGTCGGGGGATGCTGCGGTACGACCCCTCAGCATATCAAGGCTATTGCCGATGCGGTCAGAACACTTAAACCGAGACTCCGCCCTGCAAAACATCATGAATTGATGCTCTCAGGTCTCGAACCGCTCCGCGTCAACAGCACAACCGGCTTCATCAACATTGGCGAACGAACCAATGTAACAGGATCGAAAAAATTTGCACGCCTCATCAAGGAGGGGAACTACGATGAAGCGCTCTCCATTGCCCGCCAGCAGGTGGAAAGCGGAGCCCAGGTTATAGACATCAATGTCGATGAAGGGATGCTCGACTCAGAAAAGGTGATGAAGGAATTTCTCAACCTGATCGCTTCCGAACCGGAAATCTCCCGAGTCCCTGTCATGATTGACAGCTCAAAATGGTCGGTTATTGAAAACGGCCTGCAGTGCGTGCAGGGAAAAAGCATCGTCAATTCCATCAGCCTGAAGGAGGGTGAAGAACTCTTCAGGGAGAGAGCTCACAAAGTTCTGCAGTACGGCGCGGCTACCGTTGTCATGGCGTTTGACGAACAGGGACAGGCCGACAGCTATCAGCGCCGCATTGCTATCTGCAAACGCGCGTATGATATTCTTACTCTTGAGGTAGGATTCCCTCCCGAGGATATTATCTTCGATCCCAACGTTCTGACCGTTGCTACCGGTATTGAGGAGCATAACAACTACGCTGTTGATTTTATTCAGACGGTGCGCTGGATCAAGGAGAATCTTCCGTATGCAAAGATATCCGGTGGTATCAGCAACGTCTCCTTCTCTTTCCGCGGGAACGAACCTGTACGAGAAGCAATGCATGCCGCATTTCTTTACCATGCTATTCGTGCAGGACTTGACATGGGCATAGTCAATGCAGGTCAGCTTGCTATTTATGAAGATATCGAACCGGAACTGCTTGTACGGGTTGAGGATGTTCTGCTCAATCGCCGTCCTGACGCGACCGAACGACTGGTCAGTTTTGCAGAAACAATCAGTGGTGACGTTGAGAAAACCGAAACGAAAGCAGCTGAATGGCGAAGTGCTCCCGTAGAGGAACGGCTGCGCCACGCACTGATTAAAGGCATTGTTGAATACATTGAAGAGGACACCGAAGAGGCACGCAAGCTCTACCCAAGCCCGCTCCAGGTCATCGAAGGGCCTCTGATGAACGGTATGAATGCGATCGGGGACCTCTTTGCTGAAGGGAAAATGTTCCTGCCGCAGGTTGTAAAAAGTGCCCGTGTGATGAAGCGCTCCGTTGCTTATCTTCTTCCCTTCATTGAAGCAGAAAAGGCGTTGAACAAGGATACCCGTGCCGCTGCTAAAGTGCTGCTTGCAACAGTCAAGGGTGATGTGCACGATATCGGCAAAAACATAGTTGCTGTTGTCCTTGCCTGCAACAACTATGATGTTGTTGATATCGGCGTCATGATGCCGTGCGAAAAGATCCTTGAAGCTGCTGTGCGTGAAAAAGCCGACCTTATCGGACTCAGCGGACTCATCACACCTTCGCTTGATGAAATGGTTTATGTAGCCAGCGAAATGGAACGTCTCGGCATGAAAATACCGCTGCTGATCGGAGGTGCAACGACATCGAGAATACATACCGCAGTCAAGATCGCCCCGGTCTATTCCGGTGCTGTCGTGCAGGTTCTTGATGCGTCCCGGAGTGTCCCGGTGGTCAACAGTCTCCTTAATCCTTCGCTCAAAACGGATTACATTGCCCAGCTTAAAAAAGAACAGGCCGGACTGAGAGAGAGCCATGCCTCGCGCACAACTTCTAAAAAGTATCTGCCGCTGGCCGATGCACGACGCAACCATCCTTCACTGCAATGGGACGACACGACAGTGTACAAACCCCTCAAACCGGGAATTACCCTGCTTGAGGATATCGCCGTCGGTGCACTGCGAGCCTATATTGACTGGACGCCCTTTTTCATGGCATGGGAGCTGCACGGACGCTATCCGCAAATTTTTGACCACACCGAAAACGGCATAGAGGCAAAAAAACTGTTTGATGATGCAAATATCCTGCTTGACAGGATCGATAAAGAAAGGTTGTTCGGGCTGAAAGGAGTTGCTGGTATTTTCCCTGCAAACAGAAGTGAAGACGATATTGAGGTCTATACCGACGAAAGCCGTAAAACCGTACTCATGACCATGCATACCCTGCGTCAGCAGCAGGAAAAAGATGCAGGTGTCGCGAATCTGGCACTTGCTGATTTTATTGCATCCAAAGAGAGCGGGATGAAGGACTACATCGGAGGATTTGCTGTTACGGCCGGACTCGGCATCGAAAAGCTGCTCAAAGAGTTCAGCGATGGGCAGGACGATTACCACCGCATCATGACTCAGGCACTTGCTGACCGTCTGGCAGAAGCTTTCGCCGAAATGCTCCATGAAAAGGTGCGGCGAGAACTCTGGGGATATGCACCTGGGGAGCAGCTCAAGAACGAAGAACTGCTTGCGGAAAACTACCAGGGCATCCGCCCCGCTTCCGGCTATCCATCAAGCCCTGACCATACAGAAAAGGCAGAGCTTTTCACCCTTTTGAACGCTGAAACCAACACTGGCATTTCACTGACCGAAACTTTTGCCATGAACCCGGCGTCCTCGGTCAGCGGCCTCTACTTCGCTCATCCGGCGGCAAAGTATTTCATACTTGGTAAAATCTGCAGAGATCAGGTTGAAGATTACGCCCGACGCAAAGGGATGAACCTCAAAGAAGCGGAAAAATGGCTTGCCCCGGTATTAAACTACGATCCAGAATAACAGGCTGACTGTCAGGATCAACCGTAACGTCCAAAGCAATGTGCAGTGCTGTAATACATGATTGCTTTGGATAAAAGGTCAGCAACCGCTACGTGGCGACTACAGCTTCATCATGGGGAATGGATTGAATGGATGGGTTTTAAGTCGCTTTACGGACAGAGCAATAAGCTTTTTATGGAATCCTGCATTCGGGAAGGCATACAGCACATCTGTGACAAAATCATCAGGCAAGCGACATCTGAGCAATCCGCCAGTCATATCTATCCAATCAGCTTTCCTGAACGGTTCAACCAGCCATGAGGGATTTGCCTGATATTGAGTAAGCTTATGATGCTCACTGATCATTGCCTCTATTTCATCACTCCATGCGGCTCTGCCGGTTTGCTCAAGATATCTCCGGGCAAGCAATTGAGAAGGTATAAGGTAGTCAAAGGTGTTATCGGTCCATATTCCGATGTCATGAAAAAACGTGGCAAGAGCAATTTTATCAGCATTCGCACCTTCTCCTGCGAGTACACGACAAAAATTTAAAACCCGCAAACAATGATTTTTATATGCTTCATAATCAGCAGCTAACAATGTCTGATACCTTGTAAACAACTCATCAAGCAGAATGGATTTATGGACGACATTCATGTCGTCAAGTTTCAGTAGCTTTTTCAACGCACCTCAGTTGTCTTTCGTTTATGGTTGTCAGCGTGCATATCCTTCTCGGCAAGATCAAAGAGAGCGCGGGCACAGGATGATCAATCTACATAACTTATAACAACATATAGTCTTTTATAAGACTTCTTGTGTTCCTTAATATCGTTATACAGAGTCCCCGTTTTTCACAATAAGATCATCTATTTCGAGTTTTTTGATGCGGGCATGGCCGATGGTGAGTTTGCCAAGAACAAGTTTTCCAATGGCCAGTGTACCGATTGCAAGTGCTCCAATGGCCAGGGCCCCGAGAGCCATTGCACCATATGCAACTGCCGGTGAGGATTGAAAAATGCTGGACTTGAGTGTTTCGGAAGGAGTTGTTTTTTTTGAACCTGTACATGGATTCCTGTGCAGAAAAAGTGTCATAATAACCGTGATTAACGAGTTGAATACCCTTTTTAATTAGTGGCCTGCAGCAAGTTTTTGGCCGAGAAGCCGGGCTTTTTTTCTTGTGCGCCTGCTGATTTCCTGATGCTGCTGCTGCGCAGCAAGACCGATAAAGAGGGTGCCGATGGTACGGGCTCCAAGCATGCCGGCTGCTGTTTTCAACCTTCCGATAATATCTCCTGTAACGTTAGCCAGAAAAGCAGGAGCTGCTGAAGACGCAACAAGTACCGCCCTTTTCTTTTTTTCCGGATTTCTATTTTTCGGAGCGGGTGCTCCCCATGGCCAGTAGGCTGTACAGACAAGTCGTTCGATAAACACTTTCATCACCGCTGTAACCGTTCCGGCATTCATTGGAGATCCCAAAACAAGGGCATCAGCCCGATCAAGTTCCTGAAGCACACCTGTCATATCGTCTTCAAGCACACAGATGCCATATTGAGGGCCCGGCTGCTGCGTACAGCTCCTGCAATTGGTGCAGAACGAAAGATGCCTGTCGATTAAATAAATCTTGCTGGTTTCCGCACCAGCTTCCTTTGCTGAGGCAAGGATCACATCGACAGCAGTATCGATAATGCCTCCTTTGCGATAGGTACCAACAACAGCTACAATATATTCAGGGTTAGCAGACATTTTCGGCAACATAACGTTAGTTGCGGCTTCTAAAAAGCTTCTATAATTTTAACTGCATTTTGCTGAAAGGCTTATCCGGCAATGTCCTGGACATTAAACCGAGAGCAATTACAGGATATTGAAGGTATCCTGAAGATTTGCAAGGTAACGTTCAATCATACCGGTAAACTCCATGACAACAAGCGGGGAGATGATGAACTCCAGAAACGCTGGAAAATCAACGGTTAAATTCCCTTTTGTTGTGAGAGCGACCTTTGTTCCTCCCTCTTTCGGGGTGATTATCCACGCACCCTCAACAATGGCATTCCCGACACCCTGGACCGGAGTCCAGAAGATTTTTCGGGCGGCAGCATCTGCTGTATACCGGGAGGCATATATTGTTTGCTGGAGGGTGTAGCTGGCAATACTTATTTTCTCCATCTCCCAACGAAAGGTATTGTCGCCGAGATCAACAAGCTTATCGACTTTTGGAAAATGGGAGGCGGAACGGGTAACATCGGCAAGAAGCCCGAACACCTGATCGGGCGCGCAGGAGGTTTCAAACTCCCTCTGAATATTTATTGTTACAGAAAATGACATGATTTTATAAACCGCAGCTTACCGTTTAGTATTTGGGTGCCGGTTTATTCAAAGCATTTAAAACGGCACTGTCCCGGCCATAAACATCATCAAGAAACAGGATATCTTCACCTTCAGCAGTTGCAGTAAGATAAAGAATATAAACCGGAATCCGTTTCGGCAGGGAAACAGTTCTGGTTTTTTTGGTATCAACTGCTTTCCGGATCTGCTCCCCGCTCCATTTTACGCTATCCTGAAGCACAATTCCAGCAAGTTCAAGCGGATTTTCCACTCTGATACAACCGGAGCTGAAGGCCCTGAAACTTTTTTTAAAGAGCTCCTTGTGTGGCGTATCATGCAGATAGACAATATACCTGTTTGGAAGCAGGAACTTGACCCTCCCGAGTGAACCCTGGTCACCTGAGGACTGCTGCAGGCGATAAGGCAGGTTTTTGCCAGTATACTGTGACCAGTTAACCGATGCAGGATCGACAATGCTGCCGTTCCGGTCAATAACGTTCAGCTTTCGGTGACTGAGATAAGAAAGACTCTTTCGAATACCGGGAAGTGCATCTTTATCAAGTATGGTTGGAGGAATCACCCATTGGGGATTAAAAATTATATACTGCATCTCTGCTTTAAAAACCGGAGTTTTTCGAGCGAGTTGACCTACAACGACCTTTGTCACCCAACGATTATGACCGTTTTCAACATACGTAAGAGTAAAATCCGGTATGTTGACCATGACATACGTGGGCTCAAGATTGCTTGAAAACCAACGATACCTTTCAAGATTGATACGAATCTGGTCAATACGGCTCTCAACAGGGATATTCAGGAGCTTTACGGTGGATGCTCCGACTACTCCGTCAGGCTCATTCCCCTGACGTTTCTGGAACCGTTTGACAGCATCAGTCAGCTCTCTGGTAAAAATCTTTGATGTATCGGTTTTCAAAAATGTAATATCACCAGATGCTTCAAGACGTTTACGCAACTTGATCACCCGTCTGTCCCTGTCACCCTCTTTCAGAACCGGCCCTTCCGTCAGAGCCGTCCAGCCGCCTTCGCGGGCAATGGTTCGATACCTTGCAAGGCACGTTCTGAGATTATCATATTTAACTGACTGTGGTCGAAGATCTTTTAAAACCCCGCCAATCCGCTCTGTAACAACCGCATTCTGCAACCTGTACTCAAGCGCACTAATGCTGACTGTATTATTAAGGTTCCAATCCGGATCAAGGCTCCCGGGATCAACCTTTCCGTAATGAAGATGGTTTGCAAGGGTAAAATAAGCATCGCTCAGGAGAAAATCATACCTGGCCTGCATTTCAGGAGTCGCAGGAGGCTTGATGTAAAACTCCCTGATTTCACTGATATGGTAATCGGCAGGATCAAGACCATCATCAACGGCGCCATCAACCGCCTGGATAAGTTCCGAAACCATTAGAAGCTTTGTCCATACTGGCTGAAAGCTTCTTGCCGAATAAAAGCGGGTCAGCTGCCTGGTGATTTCCAGCGATTCTTTGGCGCCGGTATGGCTCTTAAGTTGAAGCTGCCGGTCAAAACCTCGTCGAATATGTTCTGCTATACTATTGCCGGAAAGAGTCTTTTGAGGGAATACCAGGTTCTCTTTCTGGTGCTGAAGATGCTCCTGGTGCGGAACAGCGGGTGTTTCTGGAGCAGGCTGAACAGGGCTGAAAGCAAGCCAGAAAAGAAAAATACCGATCATACGTGCTGGTATGCGTTAAGAATTTTATTCGGAGGTAACCTGTGCAGCAAGGCAAGGTCAGGATTGAAAAGTGTTGATTTGTTTGCGTATTCCCTGCCTTCATGATAGATAAACAGACAGCTTCCTCCTTTAATAAGATCAATCACCTGCTGAAAACTGTCAAAAGAGAGTGCGGGACATCCCTGACTTCTGCCAAGACGCCCATGCTGCCTGATAAAATCATAGGAGACATAATTTGCACCATGAATTACGATGCTTCTTGATTCAGCGTTGTCGTTAATCCCCCGCTCCATACCGAGCAGTTTAAGAGAATAACCGTTTTTGCCATCATAGGTAGTGCCGGTTGTATAAAATCCAAGACTACTCCGATGGGAGCCACGTGCGTTGGAAAAATTCTGTGCATAATTATCACCGCTGCCGCTTCCATGCGCGACAAGACCTGAATAAAGCAACTGTCCCCGATTAAGATCAATGACAAAAAGCCGTTCATCAACTGAAGGACGGTTATAATCAATAACGGTGAGTATACCGTCACGATTGACCTTACCCTGCTCTTTGAGGGAATAGTAACCGGACAGCGCCTTACTGAGCACAATCGGGTCTATTTTATTTTTGAGTTCAGGCGATTGGGAAAGTGCAGAAAAGTTATTTCGAAAAGCATTGGTATCAAAACTCAGCGAACGCCCTTCGGAGGGAAAAAACATCATCAACATC
>CAIVCU010000164.1 GCA_903904495.1 uncultured Chlorobiaceae bacterium | reverse complement strand
CATCTTTCAGCCTTTACTTTTGAGGCAATTCTCAAGCTGGCTAAAGCGGAATATGTTCTGGGACTGACAGCAACACCCATTCGTCGAGACGGTCATCAGCCCATAATCTTTATGCAGTGCGGCCCTGTAAGGCATCGCGCATTTCAAGCAGAAAATGCACCAGTTCGTTTAGAGGTTTGGCCACTCAACCTATTCTCGCCAGAAATTCCTCAGGGATCTGGTATTCAGGATGTTTTCCGTATCCTCGCCCATGATTCCTTCCGCAACCATAGCATTGCAAAGGATATTCTGGCTTCTTATGACGAAGGTCGAAAGATTCTTGTATTGACGGAGCGCACAGAACAACTGGGACTGATACGCGAAGCACTCGCTGATCAAATTCCGAATAGCTTTTTGCTGCATGGCCGGTTGACAAAAAAGCAGCGCGTAGCTACGCTTGTAGGCCTCGCAGAACTTGATGATTCGGTTCCACGGGTAATTCTGGCAACCGGGAGACTGATAGGTGAAGGTTTTGATCATCCCCCTCTTGATACCATGGTGCTTGCCATGCCTATTTCCTGGCATGGAACATTACAGCAGTACGCAGGGCGTCTGCACCGTGAACATGTCAATAAGGGTGATGTGCGTATCTACGATTATGTCGAACATGACAATCCGCAGCTTGCACGAATGTGGGAAAAGCGCCAGCGTGGTTATCGAGCGATGGGTTACCGTATCAGGATGAGGGAATGATTTTAATTGAAATAGTATTTCGAGATGAAGCGGGAAAGGTAAAGCCGTTCGATGAAGACGCTGGAAGGGTGTTGATGAAGTATGTTGCTTTTCGGGCTTGAATTTTAATTGATGAGTAATGGATGAATATTTTTGAAGATGTGTTATTGATGTGATTAACTTACTTTTGATCAGGTTAGTTCTCGTGATTATTAGAGTTTATAGTCGTTTATAATGATTGTTTGATATAACAAGTTATAAACAACCCGCATCGAGGTTATCAATCGCTTACAATGGATAAAATCAGAAACCCTTTTTCACCAGGAGTTGGGGCTACACCTCCTGAGCTTGTCGGAAGATGGTTTCGTTCGGAACGAGCCAATACTGACAAGACGTGTTGCTTTACCGCACTGCGGCCCTTCATCTGAAGAATGATCACTAACAGATTCATTGAGCATGTTCATGCCCATGATGGGCCCGATGAGCCTGTGTGTATTAAGAAACGGCCAAGTCAGAAAGGTTAAACAGTTGGTATTGCCTGCGGGATTTTTCGAATGCATTGCAGGCTTTCATCTGTTCAATCACCCGATCCAAATTGGCGAGCGTCCCCACAGGGGGACGTTGTTTTTATCGTACACTTGTGTGTCCAGCGAATACTGGCGTGTTCAACGGTGTCTAGACCTGCCGGTGCCCACCACCAACCATTTTGATTTCACTCAGCCTTCAGCATCTGTCATCCCGAACTCCTATGAGCGATCTAACTTCTCCATATTCGATAATTTCTCGGGGCTTGGGTTCAGGCATACCCTGAAGCTTTGCTTTGTGAAAGAATCGATGAAGAATGAATTCATACTCAGTAGCTCTGCTGCGGGGTAGTTGATTTCTTTATAAATTGTGACTATTATGAATAAGTTGTAAAAAAGAAATTAAAAGTAATGCTCAGAAACTGTTACGGGTTGATTGATGCTCGTTTTTACAAAACATTTTCATGAAATGCTTAAACAGCGAAACATTGCTGAAGCATGGGTAAAGAGAACCATTGACGATCCTGATAAAATAGAAAGTCACGATGGAGGTATTACAAGGCACTATCTAAAAAAAATTATTGAGATCGATGACAGATGGTTACGAGTTGTTGTCAATGCGAATGATTTGCCAAATAAAGCGATAACAGTTTTTTTTGACCGTAGATTAAGGAGAAAACATGAAAATTACCCTTGATAAAGAAACTGACACACTCTATTTCAGATTTGATGAAACCAAAATAGTTGAATCAGAAGAAGTCAGGCCTGGAGTAATTCTTGATTTTGATGACAAAGATAGCGTCGTTGGTGTTGAATTTCTCAACATCTCGACAAGGGCAACTCAAGAAGAACTTTCGAATATGCAATTTCAGTCAGTTTGATAACACGAAAAGCGTCGTTCATTGAACAGTTTTTGCTTCAGGTGCGGAAGTTCTTTTTTCTGAAAAAACGCCTATTCTAACAGCCTGGGCCGTCTTTAACCTACTGATAGCGGTAGAACATGGTGACGGTAAAGGCGCAAGAAACTGTTCCCTTTGGGTGACGACATGAAAGCGCCGATTAAAACCGGCAGAAAACAGAGAATGCAAGTTTCCCACATGAAAGGCATATCCACCCATCATGGCCCCGAGTCATGCCTCGACATCCAGCAATGGTGTGGGGAAGCGTTGACAGGGGAAAGCACAGGCGCAGTACTGAACTTCACAATCACTCAAATCCGCAGGCAGACCCTATTGAACGAAGGGGAATGCGACATTGACCCATACTGTTATGGCAATGTATGGTTGGCTACGGCGGAATCAGAGGCCAGCTGTATGTGTGGAAGTTTTCTACATGGGAATCGGGAGATCCAGCAAGCTCCCTCGCCAAATGCAAAAGGCAGGAGGGTAGTATCAATGAAGGAGAGAACCCGAAGAATTGATGTCGTATAGAACTACAATTGAAGGACCGGTAATCATATCATTCACTTTTGTCATCCTGAGAAAAGGCTTCTG
>CAIVCU010000163.1 GCA_903904495.1 uncultured Chlorobiaceae bacterium | reverse complement strand
GGAGGCACAAGCCTTCGTGGATCATCACCTGAAGTCACAGGCTATGCTGTTCCTTCGAAAGAAGTAACCTCAAAGTTTGCGAAATAAGCACCGCAAAATTTCCATTTTCAGGCAGTGAAAAGCACATGGTTTCACTGCCTTTTTATTTTGGTAGTTCCCGCCCCTTCCTGTAAGCCTGCCAACTTCATTCAACCGTTGCATGATGCCGGTTCTTGCTTTGTTATCTCCAGACCTTTTTTGAAATCAGCGTTATTGATTATGACGCCGGATGCATTTCGGTTGATCGAGTAATTTCTGTTTATTGTAAAAATTTAATAGATTTCAGTTCAACGTGCCAATAAGTATTAAGTGAACAGTTGTGTTAATGGCTAATTTATCTTTGTATATCTCAGGGCAGACTGAACAGAATGATGTAACTGAGTTTTTTCAGAAAGGCCTCATGAATGCAGGCGAAAATCCTGTTGCATTTTTTGAAGGGGTTTTTTATGAATCACATCAGGAGCGTGTGGGTAATATTGCTTTTCAGGATTACCTGATTTATACAGATAAGGCAGTTTATTTTTGGGCTAGGGGTTCAAGTAAAGATTATCTTGACAGATTTGATCTTGGTGCAGTTTCTGTAAACAGCCGGAATAAAGATCGTGATTTTGCGACGCTGAATTTTAAGATTCGTCGTGATGATAAGGATCCTGTTTATGTGATTTTTGATATGGTTGAGCTGAGGGAAGCTGAATTGATTTCCCGTCTTCAAACTGTTATTGAATCGATCATAGAAGAGCGTCTTGGTCTTAATTACCGTAATATTCTACCCGATGACGTTGCAACCGCGATTCTTCGTGGAGCAAGAGGTATTTGCGTCCCTCAGGTTATTTCGTTTCGATTTGATTCGCTAAATATAGCGCAACAGGAAAGTAATATAGGGTATGGTCAGGATCTGCTTGAGCAGTACAAGGCAAATATCGGGTATGCGACTCCTGAACAGCCACACTACACCGGACAGCCTTCAGCCGGAGCACAAGGCGGAGAGCGTCAAGCAGGCGGGTTTTCCCCGGCAGACGCTTTAAAGGGAATTGAAAATATTCTTCCTACGGATCCGGCGTCATTGAAAAGAGTCGCTGAATCAATAAAGGAGATGATTGGCGATGCGCCCTTCAAAATTCGCGAGCAGCTTAAGAACGATCTTCAGCATGTTCCAGGCATGCTCACAGCCCTCAATGAACTGGTGATCAGTATATCAGATAATCCACAGGCAGAGCGCTTTGTCCTGAATATTATTAAAACTGCAGTACGCAATGACGGGATGATTGGTTCAGTGAGCAAGCTGATGAAATTTTCTTCCAGTTTTGGTGGAGGGGGAAAAAAATCAGCCCCGAAAAGTCCGTCAAGAAGTGGTGCTGCTGAATCAAATGATGATGTACCGAGGAATCAGCGACGCCGTGATGATGACGATAGTGGGGGCGGTGCAAGAAGAAAGAGTATTAATATTAAAAGCGATGATGAAGCAACATTGAATGATGATTGTTTCGGGAATGATATTGTTGGCAAGCCTGAAAATACTGTTTCTGCGGCATCTGCAAGAAGAATGAAGATTGCGGATGACGTTGATGAAGATGCCGCTCCGAAGCGTAAAAAGATTACGATTAAAGCTCCAGAGGAAAGTACTCCATCCATCGTGAAAAGCATGATGAATATGGATGACATTTCTTTGGAATCTGTCAAGTCTGGCATCAGGGAGCCAGGAGAGCGTGTTAACAATGAGGTGGATAGAACTCCTCCGGTTGCACCAAGAAAAAAAATCAGGATCGTATCGGATGCTGAACCCGAAAATATTCATCCACCTGCAGAGATTATAACAGCCTCGCTGCCGGATGAACCGCTTTCAGGGGCGGCTTCCGTTCTTCATGGTGATGCTCAAACATCGGAAAGCAAAGTATATGATCCCAGTAAGGCCACTGGGGGTGAATATGATAACGAAGGACAAACACATCAGTAACAAGCGTTCATTCAAAATCAAGTCCACTCAATAGTTTTATTATCAACATGAGAATTATTCTTTACTTGGGTAAAGGAGGGGTAGGCAAAACTACCGTGTCAGCTGCAACTGCAACCGCAATTGCCCGAAGAGGACAGCGTGTATTGATTATGAGTACCGATGTAGCGCACAGTCTTGCCGATGCGTTGAGCGTAGAGCTCTCCTCTACACCTGTGGAAGTTGAAAAGAATCTTTTTGCCATGGAGGTGAATGTTCTGGCGGAAATAAGGGAAAACTGGGGCGAACTCTATTCCTATTTCTCTTCAATTTTAATGCATGACGGCGCCAATGAAGTTGTCGCTGAAGAACTTGCGATTATGCCCGGCATGGAAGAGATGATAAGTCTCCGATACATCTGGAAGGCTGCAAAATCAGGTAATTATGATGTTGTTGTTGTTGATGCCGCTCCAACAGGCGAGACCATGCGTTTGCTCGGAATGCCTGAATCTTATGGATGGTATGCAGATAAAATAGGTGGCTGGCACTCAAAAGCTATTGGTTTTGCAGCTCCTCTTTTGAGCAAATTTATGCCGAAGAAAAATATCTTCAAGCTTATGCCGGAGGTTAATTCACACATGAAGGAGCTCCATGCCATGCTTCAGGATAAAAATATAACGACATTCCGCGTTGTCCTGAATCCTGAAAATATGGTCATCAAGGAAGCCTTGCGGGTTCAGACCTACCTCAATCTCTTCGGTTATAAGCTAGATGCGGCTGTGGTGAACAAGATTCTTCCCCAAAGCTCCTCTGATGACTACCTGCAAAGTCTCATAGATCTTCAGACTAAATATCTCAGGGTGATTGATAACTGCTTCTATCCTGTGCCGATTTTCAAGGCAAAACAATCAATAGCTGAAATCATCAATACTGACAGGCTCTTTGACTTGAGTCAGCAGATTTTCGAAGACAAAAATCCAGCTGATATACTTTACAGTGACGACAAGACCCAGTTGCTGGAAAAAGTCGATGGTAAATATGTGCTCAGTCTCTATCTGCCTAATGTTGAGGTGACAAAACTGAATGTGAATATCAAGGGGGATGAACTGCTTGTAGATATCAACAACTTCCGCAAAAGCATTATCCTTCCTAATGTACTTGTTGGCCGAAAGACTGAGGGCGCTGACTTTGCTGAAGGAAACCTTAATATCACATTTGCCAACTGAGATATCACTAAGAGAACGGGAGCTCTAATCAGCTTTTGTTGAGGCAATTTTTATCATTAAAAGACAGACTGTTTTAAAAGGCGGTCTGTCTTTTTTTAATTTCCAGGGGTTCTTTTACCCTTATCACTACTGACCGGTCTGTACAGCTTTCGAGAAGTTGAAGGATGGTTTGCTGCTTTGCGGGGTGTAGAGGATTTGCAATGTCAAGCATAGGAATAAGCACAAATTTCCGGTGATGCAGCTCTTGATGGGGTATTGAGAGCAATCCGGAGTGGTAACACTGGTCACCAAAGAGGAGAATATCAAGGTCGATGACCCTTGGACTCCAACGTGGATACGTATCAGGTCGTCCAAGTTCCTGCTCGATAATCTTGCAATGCATGCGAAGCTCTTCAGGCGGAAGGCAGGTCTCAAGAAGGATCACTCCGTTATAGAAGCGGTTCTGTTCAGTTTCGCCGACTGGTTCGGTAATATAGATTGACGATACGTTGACCACTGATGTATTCTCGACCATGCCAAGTCGATCAACAGCTTCCTGAAGGTGGGAGAGACGGTTTCCAATATTGGAACCGATCCCTATAAATACCTTGTTGATGGGCATTATTCAGGCCCGGGTAACGGAGTAATCTGCCTCAGCATAATCGCAGATACCATTAACAGGGGGGTTGCGTTTGCGAACCTTGATGCTGACTTGATCGAGCACAGGAAAGTCATGAAGAATCTCGTGTGCAATTTTATAGGCGACAGTCTCAATTAGAAAGTATTTTTTAAGGATCATCGCATCCTGTATTTTGCGGTATACCGTGCCGTAATCGACGGTCTTCGCTATGTCATCGTTTTGTGCGGCAGCGGTGAAGTCAAAAGAGAGTTCCGCATCGACTTCATATTTCGCTCCAATGGTATGCTCTTCTTTGAGTACACCATGGTGAGCATAGAAAACGATATTTGATAACCGGACGCATGAACGGGAGAGCTGTGCCATAGTACCTTCAATGATTGATTTCGTCTAAAAGTAACAATGTTAATGAGAAAAGTGTGAAATCAAAATCTGAAAAAGTAAGGTAATGTCTAACAAACCTTTTAAACTCCATCGTGATACCTCTCCCGGGGAGGGAGATATCGAAAACCGCGCAAGAAAAAGGAGTGATGGGGTTAGAAAAGAAGGGCAGCAAGCCGGTTGAGACCTATCCAGACCGGAGCGAGGTCCGGGTAAAGTACAGGTGTTTGTTCTTGTAATCGAGAGCTTCCGGTTGTAAGCAGTCAAGAGCAGTAAGTTCAAATGATCAGGATATCAGCTCTGATCAGTTTGTGCTTGCTTTCAAGGCCTGATCTCCTTGTTGTCGAATTTATTGCCGATAACTTCGCATTCGGGTACGCAATACCACAAAAGCATATCAGCGCTGCCATCATTCAGAATTTTAAAACTTCCAGCTTCAAAAACAACGGTGACAATATAATCTTCCCACTGTAACAGATCTCCTTCGTAAATTTCATGACCATGTTTGTCATTGAGTCCTGAAAATTGAAGCCATTCAGATCGTTGCTTAAAAGCCATGAAGTCGACATCCCGGGTATTCACTGTGGAGAATTGCCAACTCTTTTGTTTTGATGCAATATGTTGAAATAATGCCTTGAATTTGATCTTAGTGATATCCATCTCAGTCCATAAACAACCGGGAAACAGGGCAGGGTTTCGAGGCAATTTCAGAAGCCGGTATCTGCCCATACCTCTTGAATAACAATATAATAATTCTGTATCTCGTTATTACAATGAGGGCTAAAAACATTTTTTAAAGGGCACTCAAAGTCTCTTGCTTATGAAGTTGTCTGATCTGCAGTCTTCTGCTGGCAAAAGTTGGGCAGAAGGTCGAACGTCAAAAAAAGTATAAATTTCACTACCTTCAATGCGAAAACCATTTTATTAATGTATCAAGAGCGGCAATTATGAATAATAAAGCTCGTAACGATTTTTACGAGGGGTGTCGTGCAAGGGCTATTATGCTTGCTCTCGAGGAGGACCGATATACCGGTGATATTACTACGCTGGCGACTATTGAGTCTTTTCAGGAAGGCAGTGCTGTTATCAAAGCCAAGGAGGATGGTATTGTTGGCGGGGTTGAAGTTGCCATGCAGGTTTTCGCTGCGTGCGATCCTGAACTTTTGGTTGTGCTCCACCGCAGGGATGGAGAGGCAGTATGTCGAGGTGACTTGATTCTTGAAATAAAGGGCAAGCTTGCTCCACTGCTTATCGGTGAACGTACTGCGCTTAATTTCATGCAGCGCATGTCGGGAATAGCTACCAGAACAAGGGCCTATGTGGAGAAGGTTAAACATACCAATGCAAAAATTCTCGATACCCGGAAAACAGTCCCTGGTCTGCGTTATTTTGATAAAGAGGCGGTCAGGATAGGCGGAGGGGTGAACCACCGCTTTGGCCTGTTCGATATGATACTTATCAAGGACAACCATATTGATGCCTCAGGAGGTATTGCTCAGGCGATCCGCCGGTCACAGAAATACAGGGATAAAAAACACCTTGATGTGAAGATCGAAACTGAGGTGCGTTCCATGGACGAGTTGAGCAGGTCTCTGGTATGTGAGCCGGATATTATTCTTCTTGATAACTTTACTCCGGATCTTATAATGGAGGCCGTCGTTTATGTCAAGATGGCCTGCAGCAGTGTGCTTCTCGAAGCTTCGGGCAATATCGGTATGCACAATGTGCGGGAAGTAGCCGAAACAGGTGTTGATTTTATTTCAATTGGAGAATTGACGCATAGCGTCCGGGCTCTTGATCTTTCAATGACCATTGAGCTTGTTTGACTGAAGATGAATATGGAGGTAGGAGTAGATATTGTCGATCTGGACCGGATCGAAAGAGTCTATAGTCGTTATGGACTCAAGTTTCTTCAGAGGTTTCTTTCTGAAGATGAAATTGCTGTATGCCTCCATAAACCCCAGGTTATCGCAAGTGTTGCTGGCCGTTTTGCTGCTAAAGAAGCCGTTGTCAAGGCGCTTGGAACAGGGTTTTCCGGTGATGTGCACTGGAAGAGCTTTGAAATACTGAATGATGAGCGAGGGCGTCCGTTTGTGCGACACGATGATAAAGGCTGTTTTCCTTCTGGATGTATGATTAAGATATCAATTGCTCATGACCGCCTTTCTGCGGTTGCAACAGCACTGATTGAGAGGTTATAGAGAGAGCGAAAGTGAATGGTCAGGTTTTGACAGGGCAAAAAAAAGCTGGGGTGTTTTATAGCACCCCAGCTTTTTTAAGGTAATGAGATATCAGGCTTTATGAGCCGGAATTGAGGTCTCTTCTTCGGTGATGGTGACCTTGGATTTGATAATCTCGTAGATTTTGTCTTTAAGAATGGTATCAGTGATGTAATCCCTGAATTCTGAAGACATATAGGTGTTCAGCAGATCTTCTGCATTCGCCGCACCATTTTTATCCGCTTCTTTTTCTGCATAAGCCTTGATGTCATCGTCGGTAACATCAAGATTGTCGAGCTCTGCTATTTTCTGACTGATAAGAAGCCACTGGGCATGTTGTATGGCATTTGGTCTCATTGAAATGCGGAACTGCTCTTCGTCAAAGCCTTTCGGGAAGCGTCCGCCCATCTGGCGTTTGGCATTTTCAACAAGCATTTTCGAAAATGAGGCAACCATTGATTCCGGAGTTGGTACCGGGTTTTCTTCAATTAGTTTCGCCGAAATGGATTCGAGCAGATCCTCATCAGATTTCAATAAAAAATGCTGTTCGATCTGGATGTGTACGTCCGCAGTGAAATCTGCAACTGATTCAAAACGTTGTCCTGTGATCTCTTTTACAAGATCGTCAGTCAGTTCCGGCAACTCAAGCCGTTTAATCTCACTGATGTTAACGCGGTATCTGGAAGGTTCAGCCGATGACTCTTTCTGATCGTTTTCAATATCGACGCTCTCTCCTGCTTTTTTCCCTGTAAGCGCTTTACGGAACGGGTTCTCTTCGGGCAGATACTCAAGGGTGAAGTGATGGTTTTCAGTTTTTTCTTCCTCAACAGCTTCGCCGGTGTCATTCAGTTTGTAGACATCACCGATCACAGTGTCGGTTGACAATGCGGCTTCATCGACGCTGATCAACGTGCCATGGCCTTTGAGAATAAGATTGATCTCATGCTCGACATCCTTATCGGTGACTGTATATTTGGCCTTTGTGAAAGAATATTCACTGAAATCTTTCAGTTCGAATTCAGGATGGATCTCATAAGAGAGTTGCAGGGTCAGCTGTTCAGGTGCGAAAGTGAAATTGATAATCTGTGCGCGGCCTGCAGGCTTAATTTTTTCGGCTTCAGCAATTTCTCCGAAATATTTCGATGCCATTTTTTCAGCTATTGTTGCCTCTATGGAAGGGCCTGCAAGTTTTTTAATCAAGCTTGCAGGGGCATGTCCTTTTCTGAATCCCTTTATCTGTATGCTTCTCTTTGCTTCTTCAAGTTCCTGGTTATATTCGGGACCAAACTCTTCTGCGGAAAGAATAATTTCCAGTTCCTGTTCGGTTTCGCTGACGTTCTTGATATTCTTTTGCAAGGCTCTCTCTCTGGTTAATTAGTGAGTATGAAAAATTAAAAGTTAAGAAGATACGAATTAATCCTCTGTTTTAAAACAGGCCTTATCCGCCATTCTGCCTACCGTCCCGGTTTATAGATCAAAGTTGAATACGGTGCATCATGGAGCAGTCGCATAGCGGCTTCAGCGATACCGTCAGCCGTGACAGCCTCAATTGCAGCTGTCTTTTCTTCAGGCTCGATATATCTGCCAAAATAGGAAATATCGGATGCCATCTGAGACATTCTGCGTGTCATTTTTTCCATACCCATAATATGTGAGCCAAGCAGTTTGGTTTTTGCCGCCTGAAGCTCGTCCGGATCGGGATTTTTCAGGGCGTCGCTCTGGAGCAGCTCCTTGATGAGCGCCATAGTGACCTTCGTCTTGTTGCTGTCGGTGCCGGCATAAACATTCAATGTCGTCAGATCATCGTAAAAGGTGATCGATGAATAGACATTATACGCAAGACCTCTCTTTTCACGAAGTTCAAGATTGAGCAGGGAGCTCATGCCGTTACCGAGCATTGAGTTCAGTACCATAAGGCAGTAAAAGAGTGGGTCGTGTCGCGCTATTGCTGTACCGAGTACGATCTGCGCCTGGCAGACCCGTTTTTTCAGCGTCAGAGCAAAAGGGGTGTAATGCTCTGGACGGAACGGCTGGCGAACGTACTGGATGCCTGATGGTTTTCTAAGTTTGCCGAGAAATCGTTCTCCAAGCCGTATGATTTCATCGCGATCAACTTTTCCAGTAGCAGTGAGCAGCATTTTTTGCGGAACATAGTGTTGCCGCATGAAGTTTTTCAAAGTTTCATCCGTGAAATTTCCAACGCTTTCTTCAGTTCCAAGGATTGGTTTACCGAGAGAGTGCAGGGGAAATGAGCGCAGATCAAACTCTTCAAAAATAAGTTCTTCAGGAGTATCGTTGACGCTGCTGATCTCCTCAATGACTACCTCCTTTTCTTTGTCAATCTCTTCAGGCGGGAAAACCGGGTCGCACACAAGATCCGAGAGCAGGTCAAAGGATGGTTCAAGGTGTTCAGGGAGACAGCGGAGATAAATGCAGGTCTGTTCCTTGGTGGTGAAAGCATCGAGGTAGCCACCGTTTTTTTCGATATTTCTTGCAATGTCGAGGTATGATCGACTTCCTGTACCTTTAAAGAGAGCATGTTCAATAAAATGCGCCAATCCCGGGTTCTCTTCGGGGTCATCACGCGAGCCCGCATCAATCTGAATGCCTAGGGTAATGCTCTGGACATAAGGCACTGCATCGGTGAGGATCTTTAATCCGTTCGCCAGTTCATCTTGATGGACCGATCCATCAGAAGCGGGAGACGGAAGATGCCGGGATTTTTCTTTTGACATTACTGAATAATTTTCTAATGCTTGTGACGGGAATTGAATGCAATGTAGTTTTAATTCTTATTTTTGTAAACAGTGAAGCTTTAACGTCAATTATACGTTACTAAGCTGCAGTGATCAATACATGAAAAGTATGTGGTTCCATGATGCGAAAAAAAGCTGTTCCAGAAAGTTTTTACAGCTGAGTAAGCGGAAATTATTAAGCGTTTAATGCCCAGACCAACAATTGTAATAACAGGTGCAACCGGATATATAGGATCTCAGCTTGTTCTTGCACTGCTCTCCAAATTTTCCGGAGAGGTCAGGTGCAGGGTAATTGTGAGGAAAAGTTCGGACTGTTCCTTTCTTGAGGGGTTACCGGTTGATATCGTCCAGGCGGACCTGCATGATTCTCTTGGACTTATGGAGGCGTTCAAGGGTGTGGATACGGTGTTTCATTGTGCTGGACTGATTTCCTATACAAGGAAATTTCGTAATGCACTCTACGACACTAATGTTCTTGGAACAAGAAACATTGTCAATGCCTCTCTTTTCAACAATGTCCGAAAGCTTGTTCTGACCAGCTCCATTGCAGCCATTGGTGCTACAGAGGATGGTACGCCAGCAGGCGAGTCGACCTCATTTCAGGAGTGGCAGCGCAGAAACGGCTATATGGAGTCCAAGCATCTGGCAGAACTGGAGGGGTTACGAGGTGTGGCTGAGGGGCTTGATGTCGTGATAGTGAATCCCGGAGTGGTTATTGGTATTGACCGGAAAAATCCTGCTTCGGTCAGTTCATCGAATGAGGTTGTGAACTTGATCTATAAGGGCAGACTCCCGATCTTTCCTTCAGGGAGTACAGGTTTCGTTGATATCCGCGACGTGGTAGATGCTCATCTTGCCGCCTGGGAAAAAGGTCGTTCAGGAGAGCGTTATATTGTTGTTGGCCATAACCTCTCGTTCCGTGAGCTTTTCGCCCGTATCGGGAGCCTTGCTGGCAGCAGTTCCAGACGTTCATTTATGGTTCCCGATGGTATGGGTGTTCTTGCAGGCTTGGGCGGTGAACTATGGTCGGCGCTGTCGAACAGCCCCTCATTTATCAGTCTTGAAAGTATACGCATTGCATCAAGGCAGCTTTCATTCAGCAATACCAGGTCAGTGCAGGAATTGAGCATGAAGTACCGGGAGCTCTCTGAAACGTTAAAGACTATTATAACCTGAAGGTTCTCCTCTTTTTTCAATTTTATCACTCTCGCTCTATGGATACTCAAAAAAATGATCAGAAGACAGTCGGTGTTGATCCGGCAAAGCTCAAACAACTGAATCTGGCAGTCGAAGCTCTCGAAAAACAGTTCGGCAAGGGCGCTATCATGCGACTTGGTGATGATTCGGCGGTGATGAAGGTCCAGTCGATTTCAACCGGATCGATGGCACTTGATTTTGCGCTCGGAGTTGGAGGTCTTCCTCGCGGCCGAGTCACGGAAATATATGGTCCGGAATCATCGGGCAAAACAACTCTTGCCTTGCATGTTATTGCCGAGGCGCAGAAAGAGGGAGGTATTGCTGCTATCGTGGATGCTGAACATGCTTTTGATCCCTCTTATGCCCGCAAGCTCGGTGTTGATATCAACGCACTGCTGATCAGTCAGCCTGAATCCGGCGAACAGGCTCTCTCTATTGTTGAAACACTTGTCAGAAGTGGCGCCATTGATGTTGTGGTTGTTGATTCCGTAGCAGCTCTGGTGCCTCAGGCTGAGCTCGAAGGTGAAATGGGCGACAGTGTCATGGGTCTGCAGGCAAGGCTTATGAGCCAGGCTCTGCGCAAACTTACCGGTGCTATTTCAAAATCGAGCTGTGTCTGTATTTTTATCAATCAGCTTCGTGATAAAATCGGGGTCATGTATGGCAGCCCTGAAACGACGACCGGTGGCAAGGCTCTGAAATTTTATGCTTCAGTACGCCTCGATATTCGTAAAATTGCCCAGATCAAGGATGGTGAGGAGAGTACAGGGAACCGTACCAGGGTGAAGGTTGTTAAAAACAAGGTTGCTCCGCCGTTCAAGACTGCCGAATTTGATATCCTGTATGGCGAAGGAATATCTGCCATTGGAGAGCTGATTGATCTTGGTGTTGAGTTTGGTGTTGTGAAAAAAGCCGGTTCATGGTTCAGTTATGGTCAGGAAAAACTTGGTCAGGGCCGTGAAACTGTCAAAAAGGCTTTACGTGAAGATCCATCGCTCTATACTAAGATTCATGCGGAGGTTAAGGCATTGATGTCTGGGCCTGCTGAGATTATTAACGGATAGGTATGAAAATCGGAACCATTGATATTGACCGTCCTGTTATGCTTGCGCCTATGGAGGATGTGACTGACAGGGCGTTCAGGCAGCTCTGCAAGCGGCATGGAGCGGATATTGTCTATACAGAGTTTATCAGTGCTGAAGCCCTGCGAAGGGGTGTTGAGAAATCTGTGCGCAAGCTGACGGCTGATGCTGTCGAAAGACCGCTGGCAATACAGATTTTCGGCAGCAGTGTCGAGTCGATGATTGAGGCTGCTGTCATTGCCGAAGAGTATAACCCTGATTATCTTGATATCAATTTCGGATGTCCGACCAAGAAAGTTGCCGGCAAGGGTGCTGGCGCTGCATTGCTCAGGGAACCGGAAAAAATGACACAGATTGCTGAAGCAGTTGTCCGTGCGGTAAACATTCCGGTAACCGCAAAAACAAGAATCGGATGGGATCGCGAGTCAATTAATATTATTGATGTTCTTCATCGCCTCGAGGATGTCGGTATCCAGGCTCTTGCTGTGCATGGTCGTACCAGAAGTGAAATGTATAAGGGCAGGGCGGACTGGAACTGGATCCGTGAAGTGAAAGAGCATGCGCGAATACCGATAATCGCCAACGGTGATATTTGGACGCCCGAAGATGCTGTTGCCATGTTTGCAGAGACCGGGGCTGATGGCATTATGATCGGCAGGGGTTCGATCGGAAATCCGTTTATTTTTGAGCGGGCAAAGCAATTGGTTAAAACGGGCCGGCCGATGCCTTCTCCCGGTTTTCGGGAAAGGATAGATGCGGCTGTTGAGCATTTAAAACTTTCTGTACAGTTCAAGGGTGAAAAGTATGGGACACTCGAAATGCGTCGTCATTATGCCACCTACCTGAAAGGCCTTCCGATGGTATCGCGGGTACGAAATAAACTTGTTCGTGAGGAGGGGTGGGAGCAGGTTATCGATATTCTACTCGCATACGGTGAGGAGTGCGATGGATATGCAAGGGAGGGAACAATCCGTGAGAATACGGAATACCTCAATGACCATTCAAATAGACTCGAATTAAATTATTAAGCAATAAATATACAATAGGTTATGAGTAACTCGGAAGTTGGCTGTCGAGTAGCGGTTTTTGGTGCAACCGGCCTGGTTGGACGCACGATGCTCAAGGTTCTGGAAGAGAGGAATTTCCCTGTAAGCGACATTGTCCCGCTTGCATCACCAAGAAGTGCCGGTCAGGTTGTACGGTTCAAAGGGCGGGAGTTTATTGTTCAGGTGCCTTCGAATGAAGCGTTCCAAGGTGTCGATATAGCTCTTTTTTCGGCTGGTGCTGCTGCCAGTAAAGAGTGGGCTTCGATTGCAGCAGCGCAGGGTGCTGTTGTTATCGACAATTCATCCGCATTTCGAATGGATCCTGATGTTCCTCTTGTTGTGCCGGAGGTGAATCCGGGAGCTATTTTCAAAGCAGACGGCACTCCTGAGCATATTATCGCCAATCCCAACTGTTCAACCATTCAGATGGTTGTTGTTCTCAAACCGCTTCATGATCTCTTCGGTGTTAAGAGGGTGGTGGTATCGACCTATCAGTCTGTTACAGGAAAAGGGAAGGTCGGGCGCGATGCACTTGAAAGTGAGCTTGCCGGTGAGACTCAGGATGAATTTACCCATTTTCACCAGATAGCATTCAACGCCGTGCCGCAGATTGATGTGTTCACGGATAACGGCTATACCAAGGAAGAGATGAAGATGGTGAATGAAACCCGAAAGATAATGGGGGATGAATCCATGAGTATTTCTCCTACAACTGTACGTATTCCGGTCTATGGAGGGCACGGAGAGTCCCTTAATATCGAGCTGGAGCGTGATTTTGATATCGATGCAGTGCGTGAACTTCTCAGTCGCTCACCGGGTATTATTCTTCAGGATGATCCTTCGGCGCGCATCTATCCCATGCCGTTGACCTCCTATGAGCGAGACGAGGTTTTTGTAGGAAGGATTAGACGTGATTACTGGCATCCGCAGACTTTGAACATGTGGATTGTTGCCGACAACCTGAGAAAAGGAGCGGCAACCAATGCGGTGCAGATCGCTGAAGTTGTCAACGCTAAAAGATTGTAGTTTCTTTTTGTTCAGAAAGAGCCATCAGCGCAGCACTGATGGCTTTTACCGCCGAAGCTGACGAGACGGAAAAACGTTGCGGGTTGCTGATCGATATGGATGGTGGAATACTGAGTGGTTTCAGAGCAATTGATGTCTCTTTGCCGATCAGTGCCATGATAATCCTGTCGGCCATTGTGCCGGTAAGCTGCACGCCGGTTTCACGGCAGACCGGGTTGTCGACAAGTACTTTTATGCTGAAGTACTCTCTCTCCTCTTTGTTTTTTACCTGATGGAACGAAAATTTTTCAACTCGTCCGTTTCTTGATATTGTCAGGAGCACAAAGTTGTTTTCAAGCTCAAGGATGATTTGCGGTTCTCCGGTGAGCTTCGACAGGTGCAGTAGAGGCAGAAGCGGAGAGCCACTGAACACTATCTGATGATTAATTGAAAAGTGCTCCGAAACTTTTTTGCAGTGTTCGTCAGGATAGAAGAGCAGCAGGTGTTTTTTATGCATCCCGCTGCTGATTGTGTTGCAATAACCGGCATGGTCGCACCGGTAGAGTTCAGGATGGCTTAAAAAGTATCCGGCTTCAATGGTACAGTACGCTTTACACTCTTCAGCGCTTGCATGGGCAGGAAAGTATGCAGGGAGGGGCAGGTAGGTGGCCGGTTCGATACAGAGCGCAAGGTCTTCGTTATGCCACTCTTTAAGGTAACGGTCAAGTTTTTTCAGGATACGCTTTCCTTTGCCTGAAGCAAGGTCGCCAATGCCTAATGGAAGGGTTTTACATGCGCTCAGACTGTATCCGGTGGTTCCGGATGTTTTAAGCCGGACAATGGTGCATTCTGTTGCATTGATGGAGCATGCTATCTGGCTTTTACTCATTACTCCAGGGTGAAATATAGTTTCAGGACTTCCAGCTTTTTGTTGCTTATCCCTTTGACTTCAAGAAAGTCCTCAAATCGTTTCACTTTACCGCCTTTTTCACTTCTGAAGCTAATAAGGCGTCCAGCCATAACCGGACCGATTCCGGGAATTTTCTGTAACTGCTGATTACTTGCTTTATTGAAAGAGATTGTTCCGGTAAATGCTTTTTTTCCCATGGAAGGGTGCCTGGGTCTCCTTTCAGCGCTCTTATCTTTTTCTTCAGCAGCATCCTCATGCAGGACTTCATTTTTAATTGAAGCCTCTTCTACGGTTGCAATCCTGATGAGGCTGTCGACCTCTGTGTCACGGTAACGGGCAGTTTCGTTTCTTTTTATAAGGAGGTCTGCGTTTTCCACCGAATTGATATTCTTCATAATAACCCCAAGCATCAGAAATCCCAGAAGAATCGAGACCATAGAGATTTCAGCTTTGGTGAGACTGAGTCTTATGGCCAGTTTTTCAAAGAAATTCATAAGGGTAAGGGTTTACTTGTTTTATACGAAAATACGCTTTACCCTGGAAGAAACCGAACAAAGCGTTTCGTAGCTAATGGTGCCGGCAATTTCTGCAAGCTCTTCAGCTGAAGCTCCGTCCCAGCCAAAGAGAACGGCTTTATCCCCTGTTTTGACGTCATGTTGTGTGCCGAGGTCAATCATGATCTGGTCCATCGTTATCGTTCCGATCTGTTGATACGTTTTACCGTTGATCATGACGGTGACCCGGTTTGAAAGAGCTCTGTAATAACCGTCGGCATATCCT
>CAIVCU010000162.1 GCA_903904495.1 uncultured Chlorobiaceae bacterium | reverse complement strand
GGAATCATCAGTGGAGATACTCCGTTCTCATATCCATAGCAGTCAGGATGAGAAGTGATCAGTCTGGCAGGTGATTGAGCAATGGACGCAAACAAGGAGTCGGAGATGATGGAACGTGTTAAAAACAGTAACCCGAAAAATTCAAAAGTCTACCTTACAGGCTCCGGCATTGCATCTCTTGCCAGTGCGGTCTATCTGGTCAAGGATGCAGGTGTACCGGGTGAAAATATTTTTATTCTTGAACAGGATGCCATCCTTGGCGGCGCATGCGATGGCTCGGGAGATAGTGAGACCGGGTATGTAGTGCGTGGAGGCAGAATGCACGAGAAGCATTATGCGTGTTACTGGGATCTTCTTTCTTTCATACCGTCGTATGATGATCCTGCAATTTCAGTCAGGGATGAAACCTTTGAATTTAACGAACGATTTGTTTCCAACGCTCAGGCCCGCCTGTTAAGGGATGGAAAGAAAGTGGATGTCTCTACATACGGTTTGTCAATAAAAGATCAGTTCGATCTGGTACGGCTGACGTTTGTTTCCGAAAATTCCCTTGAAGGCAAGAGGATTGAGGAGTGGTTTTCAGATGAATTTTTCCACTCTAATTTCTGGTACATCTGGTCGACCATGTTCGCCTTCCAGAAATGGAGCAGTCTTGCCGAAATGCGCAGATACATGAAACGCTTCATGCATCTGGTGGCGGGACTCTACCGGCTCGGCGGTGTTATGAGGACGAAATACAACCAGTATCACTCCGATATTGTTCCTCTGACGAGATTCCTGGAAAAGAGGGGCGTCAATTTTCAAACCAACACAAGGGTCACTGATATTGATTTCGAACTCTCCGCTGACAAAAAGAGAGCAACGGTCATCCATCTGCAGGATGCGGACGGCATCGAAAAAGAGGTGGCTCTTGGAACCGATGATTATGTATTTATAACCAATGGCTCCATTACAGAGTCTACGGATAATGGAACTTGGGCACGGGCAGCTGTTTTGAAAGATAAGGCATCTTCGGGTTCCTGGATGCTGTGGGAGAAAATAGCGGCAAAGGACAGGTTATTCGGAAATCCCGGGGTATTCAGCGACAACATAGGCCTGCAGAAGTGGTACTCCTTTACCGTCACGTTGAAGGACAGCTCCTTTCATGACTATATGGAGAACTTTTCAGGCAATCTCGATGGAACCGGAGGCCTTGTAACCCTGCTTGACTCCAACTGGCTGATGTCGATTGTCATCGCACGCCAGCCGCATTTTCCGGATCAGCCTAAGGATGTGAAGATATTCTGGGGCTATGGCTTGTATCCGGATAGAGAAGGGAACCATGTCAAAAAGAGAATGTCGGATTGCAATGGCGAGGAGATGCTTGAAGAGCTCTGGTATCACCTGAAAGTGCAGGATTTGATGAAACCTGTTATCGAGGCTGGAAAAGTCAACTGCATCCCTGTAGCCATGCCATTTATTGACAGCCTGTTTATGCCGCGCGCGAAAGGGGACCGGCCTGACGTTATACCTGAAGGCGCTGTCAACTTTGCATTCCTGGGTCAGTTTGCCGAGGTGGCGGAGGATTGCGTGTTTACG
>CAIVCU010000161.1 GCA_903904495.1 uncultured Chlorobiaceae bacterium | reverse complement strand
CCGGACATGGTGCCTCCAAGCTGATTGCGTCGATCAGCAAGCTTAGGAAACAAGGCAAAAACCTTCTCCATGTTCTGTTTGCGATCTTTTTTCTGAAGAAAGCCTCCCATAATAAGGTTTTCAGTAACACTCATTTCAGGAAAGATCTTTCTGCCTTCCGGAACATGGATAATCCCCCGCTGAACTATCGTATGAGCTGGAAGATTATGAAGCGATTCATTATTGTAAGTAATTGTGCCTTTTGACTTTATGAGTCCTGAAATCGCTTTGAGCAGTGTTGATTTACCAGCACCGTTACTTCCGACAACAGAGACGATCTCACCCTGGGCAATCGTAATGCTGATATCCTTCAGAACAGGCATTTCGCCATATCCGGCATTGAGATTTTTAATACTAAGCATTATGACCACCTCCGAGGTATGCAGCTATAACTTCAGGATTCCTTGTAATCTCTTCCGGCGTACCTTCAGCAAGCTTTTCGCCTGAATTAAGAACAACTATCCAGTCACAGATAGCCGTAACTGCTTTCATATCATGCTCAATAAAAACAATGGTCGCGCCTTTGTTTCGCACCTCACGGATGATGTCGAGAATGGTATCGGTTTCAGTATGATTCAACCCCCCGCAAATTTCATCAAGAAGCAGCATTTTAGGTTTAGTCGCCAGCACCCTTGCAAGCTCCAGTTTTTTCTTGAGGCCTATAGAAAGCGATCCTGCGGTTTTTTTTGAGAAATCAGTCAGAGCGACTAATTGTAACTGTTCCATTGCAATCGCTTCAGCCTCTCTCATCGAATTTGTAATAGAAAACGCACCGATAATCACATTTTCTAGAACTGTCAGACTTCCGAGCGGCTTTACCCTCTGCCAGGTGCGTGCCATGCCCAAATGGCAAACCTCATCCGGACGCAGGTTGTTAATTGTTTTGTTATCGAAAATGATATCTCCGGAGGTTACAGGATAAAAACCTGAAATGCAGTTGAACAAGGTTGTCTTGCCTGCTCCATTAGGACCGATAAGTCCAAAGATCTGCTTTTCATCAACAGAAAAACTGATGTCCGAAACCGCAACATTGCCGCCAAAATGCTTGGAAACATGATTGATATGAAGAAGATGCTGTATCATTTTTTCCTCCGGAAAAGCCCAAGAATACCTTTTGGCATATATAGAATGCAAAGTACCGTTATGATTCCGTAAACAAGGACGTGTGCATGAGCTAAGTGCTCTTTAAGAAAGACTCCGAGTGCTGATGTTTCCGATACTATGCCCTGTTTTACCAGAGCATCCCCGATCACGTTTGATCGCAGAACTTCAGCGAGTGGCACCAGCAGCACCGCCCCGAGAACCGGTCCCCATAAGGTCCCGACCCCTCCGATAATCGCAGTCAGAATGATTTCAATTGAAAGGCGAAGGTCAAGAACTGCGGAGGTATCAAGCGCTGGTTGGAATAGGCGCCGCCATACAGCATCCAGTTCTGCGGTTCGCTGGCGGCGCGCTCCAGGAGCTGCGACGTCACCTGGGCCTGACCCGCGAGCGGCAACAGCGCGACCAGAGACAAGACGATTGGCAGCATCCGGCGCATGGTCATCCTTTCAGGGAGAGCAGGT
>CAIVCU010000160.1 GCA_903904495.1 uncultured Chlorobiaceae bacterium | reverse complement strand
GTTGAGACATCTTGAATAGCCGTCCGGGTTGAAAAGTTGTGTCCGGGTCGTAGCGCCTTGACTTCCTCGGTCATGATTGTACGATCCTCGAATGGGCGAACCGGGTCGTTGGTATCCCAGTCCGCTACAAAAACAGCTCGTACAACTGGTGGCAATACCGATGCAAACAAGATGGCATCCCTGATTTCAAGACGGCGGCGAAAAGTCTGCAGCACCCCCTGCATCATTGTATATGCCTGATGAGTGCTTCCGAAGCCAGAAAGGTCGCGCACCTTTACAAGGAACCTGTAGAAGTCATCTGTTGCACGTTGATATTCCGATGGTATCGGCATGGAGTGCTCCTTTTGGGTAGGCTGAAGCTGGGTTAATACCTCAGCTTAAGAATACAAAAAAAGATCAATGCGCTCAAAATGCCAGTTCAGCTCCGTCTGCAGTTTCGTTGAGTGGAAGAAAGATAGTGCCGGGTACTGAGATAGATCCCTCCCTTTGGTCGGGAGGACTCGGAAGATCGTGATGCGTGTTCGGTGCAGAGCTCTAAGTGCTTCGGATGCTGTATAATATTTCATAGATTGGCAAATAGAGTTCAGAACACAACAAAATTAAAAGGACGATGCGTGATGGGTGATGAGTTATTTCGTGAAAAGGTTTTCGCCACTATGCTTTATGGATTCAAAACCATTAAAAAACCTGTTTCAGTAACCGTTCATCCTGAATTGATGGTGAAGATACGGGATCAGTTCAAGGGTACACAAGTTGCACCTTTGAGCGTTGGAGGTGCTGAAATGTTTTTCGGGCTGCCGGTTATTGAGGATGCAACGAAGGGTGAGGATTATATAGCGGTGAGTTGAAAAGTTGGAAGTCGGCAGTGGGCGGTCGGCAGGGAAGAAAGAAAGTGCTGAGTTCTGAGGGCCGAGTGAGCTTGCCACATTTCCATGGACAGGGGATGACCATAGCGCGGAATGTAGATTGAAGATAGTGGTTGATTATTGTCTGGGCTCGGCAATTTCAAAAAACATCATATAGATCTGGTCAGGTTGATTCTCCCCATCCCGGATGAGAGGGACAGCGCTCACCTTGATCCATAAATGTTTCCCCGAAGACTGGACCACACGCAGAACAACACCACTGACTGAAATTCCGGAGCGTAACGCAATTACAGCAGGATGCTCTTCGGGGGGAAAAGCTGTACCATCCGGTCTCATAAGTTTCCACGGAAGCTCAGAGATGGTTTCGCCCTGCATATCTTTCAATGCAATCCCTGTAATCCGCTCAGCTTCAGGATTTGCCATCACTATTTTTCCATTAGAATCCAGAAGTGTCGTGCCGACCGGCATTGTTTCAAACAAAAGCCGGAAACTTTCCTTATGCTCACGGAGAGTATGTTCCAGCTGTTTTGCAACAGTGATATCCTCAAAGGTGATCACCAACCCGATGATGCGATTATCCTGAGTCCGGTATGGCATGATCTTGACCAAAAACCAGCGTCCATTCGTTGCCGAAATCTGCTTTTCAGTAAAAATAAGAGTATGAAGCACTTGATGCGCATCCTCAATAAGGTCAGGATAGTCCAGATCAGTAACAATGTCTGTTACAGGACGTCCAACATCACTGGCAATAAGCTTAATAATGGAGGCTGTCCGGGTGGTAAAACGTCGTATGTTAAGGCTATCATCAAGAAAGAGTGTTGCAATATCAGTGCTGTTCAGCAAATTTTTCATATCATTGCTTGCAGTCGACAGATCACTCACTTTGGTCTGCAGCTCCTGATTCACCGTCTGCAACTCCTCGTTCAGCGACTGCATCTCCTCCTTTGATGTGGTCAGCTCCTCGTTGGTACTCTGCAGCTCCTCATTGGCCGATTGCAATTCTTCATTTGCAGACTTCAGTTCCTCCTCCGAGGTCTGCATCTCTTCAAGAATAGCAACATTTTCATCCTTTGCCTGTATAAGCTCTTCCTGCAGTGACGCTGTAGTGCTGCCATATTCTTTTTTGGAACTTTGAGGATGTCCAGCCTTTAATTTCGTTTCTTTTGCAATGTCACGAAAAACAAACAATACCATGCCTTTCAGAGATTCCGGTGTCTCCAGGAGTTTAACGGTTACATCAACAAACTGTCTTCCTCCGTTTGTTCCAACAATCAGCCCCTTTTTGGTTAACTCTCCTTTCTTTTGCACGACACTGCTCAAAAGACTATTCAATTCGTAACGCAAACCTTCCCGAGCCATGGCAATGACATTCATGTTGGCCTTTCCAGCCGCCGGCTCAAGATATTTGCCGGTTCGCCCACTGATATAAATGATATCCCCTTTGTCATTCGTCAAGAGCGTAGCCGGCGCATAATCCTGCAGGAGCAAGTTGTCAATTATCGATTTCATGTTATGCTCTGAAAATGTGGATTTCAATTGAAGCTCAGGAGTTTCCGATGTTTTCTGTATTGGATAGGGAAGCAATGTCGGGAAATGAATTGACGCAGTCCGCAGACTTTGATGAATCTTCCGGAAAAGGCGCATTTTATTGTCAATCGTCTCAAACAGATGGTTAACATTTCCTACAGACTCAGCACTTCCCAGAAAGAGAACTCCGCCAGGATTAAGGCTGTAATGAAACAAGCTGAGAATTTTTTTCTGGAGTTCCTGCTCCATATAAATCAGCAAATTCCGGCATACAATGATATCAACCTTGGTAAAAGGGGGATCCATAGCAACATTATGGGAAGCAAAAACAATAGTTTCACGAACCTCTCTTTTTATCCTGTACCCCTGGTTGTCCTGTTCAAAGTATCGTTGAAGACGATCTGGAGAAAGATCTGCCGCGATATTGCAAGGATAGGTTCCACGACGAGCCTATTCGATCGCATCTTTATCAAGATCCGTTGCAAATATCTGGATTTTTAAATTTTCTGCAGGCTTCAGTGAGGTAATGACATCCTGAAACAATATAGCAAGGGAATAGGCCTCCTCACCAGTAGAACACCCAGCCACCCATGCCCGCACGACACTTCCAGAAGCTTTTGCGGCGATGATCGACGGGATAACCATCTTCTTCAATGATTCCCATGACTGTGGATCACGGAAAAAACTTGTTACCCCAATCAGCAGCTCCTTAAAAAGAAGTTCCGTTTCATGAGGGTTCTCCTGCAGAAACCTGACGTAGACAGAAATCTTATCTATCTGGTGAATGCCCATACGCCTCTCAATACGACGGTAGACAGTGTTTTTCTTGTAAAGTGAAAAATCGTGACCGGTATGGGTCCGCAAAAGAATGATAATTTTTTCCAGGGCACTTTGAGTACTCTCCTCAATCACAACTTGATGGCGGGTAAGGATACGAGGAACATGTTTCAGAAAAGCCTGAATCTTTTGCGGCAACTCCTCCACTGGCGCGATAACGTCAGCACGACCATCATCAATAGCGCTTCGGGGCATTCCGTCAAACTTGGCAGATGCCGGATCCTGCACAAAAACCATACCGCCATGTTCCTTTATAGCGCGTAGTCCAAGTGTTCCATCAGAACCCATACCAGAAAGAATCACGCCAATAGCGTTTTCCTGAAGATCAACCGCCATGGAACGGAAAAAGAAATCTATAGGGAGTCGCAATCCCCGAGGCATCACCATATCAAGCAAATGCAATACTCCATGCAAAATCGACATATTATGATTCGGAGGAATAACATAAACATTATCCGGCTTGACGATGATCCGGTCGGTGACCTCAACGACAGGCATAGCTGTTATCCGCTGCAGAAGCTCAACCATCATTCCCTTGTGTGTAGGATCAAGATGCTGAACAATCACAAAAGCCATGCCGCTTTCTGACGGGACATTTTTCAGGAACAGCTCAAGCGCTTCAAGACCTCCAGCTGATGAGCCAATGCCGATTATTGGAAAATCAATGACCTTATTTTTTTTGACATCATCTTTTTTCGGTACTTTTTTTGAACGACCTATAGACGAATCTCGCCCCATATTACTCCTCAATGTTGAAGTATCATTGCACTCTGAGTTTACGAACTCTTTTCTGTGTCATCCCGACCGAAGGGAGTGACCTATAAAAAATTTCAAACAGCCAGAATATCGTAACTTTAAAAATGTGATTAGATATAATATACCGTTAAAAATTTCTCAAAACTGATAGTCTTAGGTGCAAAAGCACAGTATTGGCCAGAGCTGCCTCCATAGAGGTTATTAAGCACGGAGAGCGTTGAAAGCAGAGGGTAATACCAGTACAACCCTATAGCGAGTAACCTTCGCCTGGGAGCAGAAGAGAGCGAGCGCATAAAGTCGGCGTTTCTGGCCAATATCAGCTATGAGTTACTTACTCCCATGAACGTAATAATGGACTTTTCCGAACTGCTAAGAGAGCCTGATCTCACTGGAGAAGAAAAGAATTCATTTTCTTTCTCTGAAAAAATTATAGAGCCATGTGTTGTGATCACTTTTGAAGTGGAGAGCCAGTCGATTCAGCTTTTGCTTTAATTGCTGACAGCACCTCCGGAAAGTCATGCTTCTGAACATGTCTGACAATAAACGAAGGAGCAAAAAAATCAGGTTTAACTTCGGATTTATAGAAAAGAAGCGTTCCTCGTCCCCGAGCGTAATCTTCAAGAATCCAACCTCCTTTATACACCTTGAAATCGCCACTTATTTGCTGAAAATCAAGATGTTTTAAATACTCACCACTGATTTTTAATTTTACATATACCTTCATTGAGAAAATCAATATTCTGCTTTTTCCCGTTTGAAACATCACCTGTTCAGTGCCATTGTCTGAGATCAAACCGCTGTCGATAACGTTCGGGATAAAGTTCTTATGATGATTATAATCTGTTATTACTTCCCACACTTTTTTGGGCGGTGCGGCGATATATATTTTCCCCGTTACGCCAGTAACTCCATCACTAAGCTGTGAAAGTGTAACAACGGGTTCTCCCTTCATTAATCCAATAATTTCTGATGAAGAGGTATCAGTAATATTTTCATTTACTGGTAGAGCTGTTAAAGGATAAAAAAGCAGCGAACACAAGAGTATTGCAACGGATAACATTGTGCGAGATGCAATATTACGGTATAAATACATTATTAAATTCATTCACTCTTTGAACCCTTGCTTTTACAAATTCACTTTCCTGGCTATCAAATGATTTGCATTGACCACATCCAAGCTTAACACTACAGAATGAAAATTGGTTTCAATACTTCCTTCTGCGGACGCTCAGGCAGTGCTGTTCGTGCTGGCAAGGCGGCATCTTCCCTCTGTAATGGTCATCTGTCATTCCGGAGCGAGTTCGCCGAACCGATAGGATGCCGTTACCCCGCCATCCATGAGGAAGTCACTGCCTGTGATAAACGCGCCATCCGGGCCCATAAGCAGCGCTCCCAGATTTCCAACTTCGTCAGGGGTTCCCGCACGCCTGACTGGGCATAGTTCGATCATACGGCGATATCCTTCACCACGAGGGCCAGTCAATTCATCTTTGGCAAGCGGTGTAATAATGATGCCGGGGCTAATAGTATTAACCCGAGCACCGCGCTTGCCCCATCGCACTGCTTCGGCCATTACGCGCAATGAGTTTCCACGTTTTGACAGCTGATAAGCGTGAAGGGAGTCCTTGATCTGGTTTAACTGAAGCATTGGAAGGGCGAGGAGTTCTTCAACTGGTGTTGTTGCAAGGGCTTTATCCTGCTCAACCGTCAGCGCGCCAAGACGATGTCCCGATTGTGATGCAATGACGACAGCAGAACCGCCGTGCGCGATAACATTGCCGAATTCCTCAAGAACAAGCGCGGTTCCGTAAAGATCAACCTTCAGGATTGTTTCCGGCGATGCTTGAGAAGGGGAAACACCTGCAGCGTGAATGACACCGGAAATTTCGCCAAAGGATGTGGCTGTCTTAACTAGGAATTGAACCGAAGAACGCAAAGACACATCGACTTTTGCTGTACTGACATTGAATCCAGCTTCGCTTAAAGTTTTTGCCGCCATATCAGCGTTTTCTTGACGCAAATCAGCGAGCACTACATGTTTCCCTGCGCTGACCCGTCGTGCAATCGCTTGACCGATTGACCCGGTTCCAATGACTACGATAACATTTGTCGGCGTGTGTTTTGTCATATCATTATTCTTGAGTTAGATGTCGAGCTTTCTTCAAACTTTTTCAGCTATTGCCTCTGGTCACTGATATCTGCGAGTTTGGGAGAAATATCTCCGTATGCCTTTTGCACAGCGGTTAGGTTGTCTGACATTGATCATTTCCTTAGCTGCTGGTTCGGTTCCTGCAAAGTACAGATTGCTCTGCACCGTTCCTGTAAAGTATTCGTCCGGTTCTTTGGTTGATGGCTGTGAACCGTTTCGTATGATTTTCATTACTTCATCTCTGTGTCAGGATTTCAAGGAAGCCATGTCGATGACAAAGCGATATTTCACGTCGCCCTTGACTGTTCGGTCATAGGCTTTGTTAATATCCTTCATGTTGACCATCTCAATGTCGCAAGTGATGTTGTGTATACCGCAGAAATCCAACATCTCCTGCGTTTCAGGCAATCCGCCTATCAGCGAGCCCGCCATAGAACGACGACGGAAGATGAATGGAACACCACTTACTTCAGTCAAAGGCTCAACGGCTCCAACAACCACCATTGTCGCGTCACGCTTCAGGAGCGCCATATAAGGATCAACATCATGTCCAACAGGAATTGTGTTGAGAAGGAAGTCAAAACTATTTTCCGCCGCCTTCATCGCATCGGCGTTCTTTGACAGCAGCACTTCATCCGCACCTAGCTTTTTGGCGTCTTGTCCTTTTTCGGGTGAAGTTGTAATCATCACCACATGAGCGCCCATGGCGTGGGTTAATTTCACACCCATATGTCCAAGTCCGCCAAGCCCAATAATACCAACTTTCTGCCCGACCCCGACTTTCCAATGTTTGAGCGGCGAATAGGTTGTAATGCCAGCACAAAGCAGTGGAGCGGCGGCAGCAGGGTCGAGATTGGCCGGAATACGCAGGACAAAACGCTCCGCAACCGTAATCTTGTCTGAATAACCGCCCAAGGTCCTTTTGTGCGGTGTTCCCCCAATCTTGTCTTCGCTGCCATAGGTTCCGGTAAAGCCATTGTCGCAATATTGCTCCAAACCATCGTTGCACGAGTGACAGCTACAGCAGCTATCCACCAGACAGCCGACACCGACGAGATCACCAACCTTGAATTTGCCGACCTTATTACCGACGGCCGTTACGAGTCCGACGATTTCATGCCCCGGAACAAAGGGATATTGAGTCCCACCCCATTCGTTGCGGGCAGAGTGAATGTCGGAATGGCAGACTCCGCAATAAAGAATCTCGATTGCCACGTCGCCGGGACGTGGATCACGGCGTTGAAAGTTAAAAGGAATAAGTTCGCTTGTTGCGGATTGGGTAGCGTAGCCTTGTGCATTAATTGTCATCATTTCCTCCGTAACGTTTAAATCGATTTTGTTTTGAGAAAAAGACTTGTCGCAAGAAAGCCTTACAATCCAGTCATTTTCAGCGCACTCTCAGGCAACCGGGCTCCTTTCAAAGCGATCATTGAGGTCACTGTTTCCAAGTTTGCGCTTTTGCATGGGAACCTCCGATCGGATGGATGGATTTCTTGATTACATAGCAACAACAACCCATTTTAATTCACAAAGGTTTCGTCTCTGTATAACTATAGAGTATAGAGAAGGAATGAATACTGTGAATTGAAGCATCAACCGTGTCCGGGTATCCAGTTTACTCAAATCATTATCCAGCAACGCAATCAGCGCAAATTGCTTATTCAGCTCAGCCTGCAGGGTAGCTAAGGAGGGAGGAGTTAAGAAAGGGAACGTTGGCAGTCGGCAGTTAGCAGTGGGCAATAGAGAGAGATCCCTCCCGTTGGTCGGGATGACACGGGAGGGGGGATAGTTCTGAGTACTCATTGCGGAGTGCTGAGCTTGCAGGGCTTTGATTAGTGGAAGAGTGAGAATTTTACGTTCAGGGCCATGGTTAGATCGATCATGGAGTGGAGAAGGATTACGGTTCTGATGTCGCGGTACCAGAAGAAGGTTAATGCCCAGCTGCAGGCTATGAGCATCTGTACGGGCATGAAAAATGGTTTATAGGGACTGGTCTGTACTACATGTGTCGGCAGGATATTTATCCAGAAGAGGCCGTGGATAAGGCCACTGTAGACCATGAAGAGGATAAAGCCGGTGATGAAGAGTACCCATGGATTTTTGGTGAACTTGCCGGCTAGGGCTGTGCCGATTTGAAAAACAGCGTAGAACATGAAGGTTTCAGCAATGCCGTTGCCGATAGTGAATATCAGGACTGTCAGGATATCGAGCTTGCGGCCTCCGTCGGTTGTGGAATGCGAATAGACCCAGGCATTAATTGCAACAATCAGGAGAGAGGCAATGAAGAGCGTGATTCTCCGGGTGTCGAAATCCCTGTTGAACGACAGAATATCCTTCTTGAAAAAGATAAAGCCTACAAGAAAAGCAAACGCCCAGTAGGCATAAATCATCACCGGTACCGATAGTTCCATTACTTAGTTGTGGTTATAGGTTAAGAAAGAGCTGCTGTGTTACTGGCATAAGCTTCTGCATGATAGGAGCTTCGGACAAAAGGTGCTGACTGCACCTGCTTGAAGCCTGCAGATTCGGCAATGCTGCGGTATTGCTCAAATTCCTCCGGCGTGACATAGCGACTAACAGGCATGTGCCCGGAGGATGGCTGGAGGTATTGACCGATGGTTACCATATCGCAGCCATGACGTACAAGGTCCTGGAGTGAATCGGTAATCTCCATGGCAGTTTCACCCATACCAACCATGAGACCTGACTTGGTAGAGAGGCCGTGCTTCTTTTTAGCTCGCTGCAAAAGCTGCAGTGATGCTTGGTAGCTGGCCTGCGGGCGTACCTTCGAGTAAAGGGAGGGCACTGTTTCAATATTATGGTTCAGTACCTCAGGTTTTTCCGCCATCACCATGTCAAGAGCGCTTTCGTTGGCCTGAAAATCCGGAATAAGACACTCTATGGTGGCCAACGGGTTAAGTGATCGGATGGCACGTATAGTTGCTACCCAATGTTCTGCGCCTCCATCTTGGAGGTCGTCACGGGTAACGCTGGTAAGAACGGCATGCTTCACCTGCATGGATTGAATGGCAAGAGCGATGTTTTCGGGTTCCAGAGGATCTGGCAGGGGGGGGCTTGCTGCCTTTCCGACTGCACAGAACCTGCAGGTGCGGGTACAGACATTGCCGAGGAGCAGGAAAGTTGCCGTGCCCCGTGACCAGCACTCGTGCAGGTTAGGGCACAATGCGGAGCGGCAGACAGTATTCAGGCTCTGGCGGTTC
>CAIVCU010000159.1 GCA_903904495.1 uncultured Chlorobiaceae bacterium | reverse complement strand
GCATGTGGAAAGCCGATCAGGATATGATCAATGAACTGCAGGAAATCTATGCTGATCTTGAAGACCGACTCGAAGGCCTGATTGACGAAGACTAAGCTATAGGTCTCATACGACCTATAGGACTTATAAAAACTCTCTTACATCGATGTCGAGTAGTTCGGGGCCTCTTTCGTGATCTTCACGTCGTGCGGGTGGCTCTCCCTGAGGCCCGCGGAGGTTATGCGGACAAACTTTGTATTGGCTTTCAGCTCCTCGATGCCGGATACTCCGCAGTATCCCATCGCGGATTTCAGTCCACCGATCAGCTGATAGACAACCTCTTCAAGCTTTCCTTTTGCCGGTATGCGTCCCTCAATGCCTTCCGGAACATATTTTTTTGACTCGCTCGATGCGTCCTGGAAGTAGCGGTCGCTGCTGCCTTCCGGTTCAGACATGGCACCGAGTGATCCCATTCCGCGATATGCCTTGAATTTCCTTCCTTCATAGAGGATGGTTTCACCGGGACTTTCGTCGGTTCCGGCAAAAATGCTTCCTATCATAATGGAGTCAGCGCCTGCGGCGAGTGCTTTGGCAATATCACCACTGTATTTGACGCCGCCGTCGGCAATGATCGGCGTATTGGTTTTTGCCGCCTCTTCGGCGCAGTTCACGATGGCAGTCAGCTGCGGCATGCCTACCCCTGCAACAATTCGGGTTGTGCAGATACTTCCCGGCCCGATTCCCACTTTGACGCAGTCAGCACCGGCTTCAATAAGGTCTCTCACTGCTTCAGGCGTGGCAACATTACCGGCTATCACCTGCAGATCAGGATAGGCGCCCTTGATGCTTTTAACCATATCAATCACAGCCTTGCTGTGTCCGTGCGCTGTATCAACAGCCACGACATCGACACCCGCATTCACCAGTGCTTCGACCCTCTCAAGCGTATTACCGCGTATGCCGACTGCGGCACCGACTCTCAGGTGCCCTTGACTATCCTTGCATGCGTCAGGAAACTGTTTGCGCTTCTGAATATCCTTGAAAGTAATCAGCCCTTTAAGGTTTCCTTCATGATCGGTTATGAGCAGCTTTTCGATTTTGTGCGTAAGCAGAATTTTTTCAGCTTTTCCGAGATCAACATCCTCACGGGCTGTTATGAGGTTTTTGCTGGTCATGATGCTGGCGATTTTTGCGTCAAGCTCGGGCTTAATACGGAGGTCCCTGTTCGTAACAATGCCTTTCAGTTTCATATCGGTATCATCCGGCGATGTCGGGCGTGCAATGACCGGGATTCCGGAGATGGAGTGGCGAAGCATGAGATCAAGTGCATCCTGCATGGTGGCATCTTCGTAGAGTGTAAAGGGGTTGCGGATGATGCCGCTTTCATAACGTTTAACCCTTGCAACTTCTCGGGCCTGCTCTTCGATCGTAAGGTTTTTGTGGATGATGCCGATACCTCCGGCACGGGCCAGTGCTATGGCAAGTCCTGATTCAGTTACGGTATCCATTGCGGCGCTCACAAGTGGTATTTTGAGTGCAATGGTTTTGGTCAGCCGGCTTGCGGTTGTTGTTTCTTTAGGGAGAACACTTGAATATGCTGGGATCAGAAGTACATCATCAAACGTCAGTGCTTCATAGAGAATCTTCATAATAGGAGAGGGTGTTAAGAAATTGCTTCTAAATCATTTTTGCCAATTTACAAAAAGTGAGCGTAGAATGACAATGTTAGTAACAGAATGCTTTTGAAAATCTAAAATAGAGTGTAAATTGCAGGCCATTTTATACATGGAGAGGTCGCATAGTTGGTCTAGTGCGCTCGCCTGGAAAGCGGGTAGGGTGTTAAAGCCCTCGAGGGTTCGAATCCCTCCCTCTCCGCCCAACAAATAAAGCCCGCCAAACGCGGGCTTTATTTGTTCCCCCCAATTCGCCTGAGAATCGTATTTCAGCACTCAGAACTCAGCACCCAGAACTTTTCTCTGCCGACTGCCAACTGATCTCCCTCATCACTCGGCACTCAAACCTCAGCACTCTCTTTCCCCTTGTCATCCTGAGCGTCAGCGAAGGATCCATCTTATCTTTCTGGTGAGTACTCGGTACTCTCTTAACCGATAACCCATCATACCTATAACTCCCATAAGACCCAGAGGCCTTATTCCCTCTCTTTTCAAGCCTACTGCCCACTGCCAACTGATTTCCCTCTGCCCCAAGTTTGTCATACTGAGTGCAACGAAGTATCCATTTTTCTTCTATCTCAGCACTCCAACTTAAGTGTTAGCATTTGCGAGATATGCTGAACGCTGAAGATCCTGACCAGGCAAACCCGAAAGGAGCATCAGGAACGCTATGAAGCCAAACTCTGTTTGATAAAAATACTCTATCAGCGACACTGGGATAAACAACGCTTTATCAACTTGCTTACCGTAGTGGATTGGTTAATGACACTTCGCCCCTTTGCAGAAATAGATTAGCGGTAGCTTCATCAAGAGTTATGATCGGTGCACTCGGGAGCAGGACGCGGGAGATGGCGATATGCTGTCTTTCGCCTCAGCTGAGTTTCATGCCGTGCTAGCCGCACCATTCGGCTGCTCATTTATCGGAATAGTTGTAAAAAAAGGTTATTCTGTGGTCTGTGGTCCGTGGTGCCTTAAGCAGATGGAACAGGGATTGATTCATCGGAAATCAGTATACTACGATGGGCAAGTACTCCAAACTCAAGGGAAGAATTCTGTCAGGAACGGCGGACAGCAATATTGAGTTTCGGGAACTCTGTCAACTCCTCATTCGCCTCGTGTTTGAAGAGCGTGTCAGGGGAGATCATCATATATTTGTTAAGGAAAACATTACAGAAATTATCAACTTGCAGCCAAACGGGAGTAAGGCCAAGCCTTATCAGGTCAAGCAGGTCAGATCAATTTTAACGAAGTATATGCTTGGAGATGCTGATGTCGATGAAATACGAAGTGATTATCTACTGGAGCAAAGAAGATGATGCTTTCATTGCGGAAGTTCCGGAGCTTCCAGGGTGTATGGCTGATGGGATGACTTATGAAGAGGCCGTAACGAATGCTCAAAGAGTTATTGAGGAGTGGGTCGAAACCGCTCTTTCACTCGGCAGGCCAGTGCCGGAACCAAAGGGGCGGTTGATGTATGCGTGACTTGTAATCTTCCGCATGGTAAGGTTCGGCTGAAGCAGATTACAAAAATGCTTTGCGACTTATTACCCCACAAATAAGGTGGACCAAATCGGGTAGACAAAAAGTGGCTGAGTTTAAGTTGGTAATATGACCTGTTCATGCAGCGGAAAGGCACTGCTCCTCTTTTACCGTTAACTCTTCTGACTGCTTGTTCATCTTCCTGTATTTGTCGACTATTCTTGCACCACATCCACTGGCTGTCTGGTAAACTGTATCGATCGAGCCACTCCTTGAGCTTGCTTTTAGAGAAATAGAGACACTTGTTCTTTTTCATGTAGGGAATCTTGTTCTGCTGCTGATTGATGGACGGTGAACATGATTTGGGCCTCTTCAGCTGAAAACAAATTATTACTATGTCAGACAACACAATAGATCGTTTTTTTGGATATCTGAATTGGCTTTTCAATCCATTCCACGGGTTGAAGACAACGGAAGTCTATGATTTGATTGGCACCTCTTCACTTACTGAGAATGCGTTATATCTGAATCTTGGCTATTGGCGTGATGTGGATACAATTGATGAAGCCAGTGAAGAGCTTGCTCTTCTGGTGGCGAAAAGAGGCGGCATGGGTCCGGGTGATACTGTATTGGATT